>JAUQYW010000608.1 GCA_030587525.1 Candidatus Sigynarchaeota archaeon
CGGTCATTCAAGCGGCGCATGAGGACCATCGATGGCGGACAACGCGTCGCGGATTACCGGGTGTTTGATAAAAACTTCGCGTTATTTCCCGCGCATGTTGACAAGATTTGGCAGAAACGATGCGAGTGGAAGGTTAACTTGCTCGAGGAACCGTACGATGGCATTGCATGCGGTGCGATCTCGTACTATTACCGGGAGATAAATCGATTAAACCGGTGGTATGGTAATTATTGTGCATTCTGGGAGCAATATCTCGCAGTGCGTGATTTCTGGTAACGGGGCTTTTCTTTAATGATCACTGAAAATGATAAAATGCCCTTCCCACCAGGAATGACCAGCCATGGCGCCGCGAGATGGGCTCCCCGTGCTTGTTCTGGGTGTTTCGACTTGAAATTCTTATCGAACGTCGATTGGCCCGATTCATGCCGCTTTCGGTCCTCCAAAGTGCGAACAATCACCAATTAGTCGGATGGTGCTAATAAACCAGCGCATACAATCGTGTAAACTCTATTGAAAAGGCGGACTATGGGGATTGTTTCATTACGCTTCTTGCGTCATTAAACGGTAACCGTACTGAACATCGACATGGAACGCGAGAAATAGTTGGTCGACTCGTTAAAGTGCGACGCAGCCGGGGAGCCCGCTAGAGGATCTGGCAACCTGGACGTCGACCGTCTACCCGCTGGCACCCGGTTCACCCCGTGATGCACCCGTCGGGGAAGCATTTCCTCGTGCTTTCTTAGTTTTCTGCCATCGAACGAGAAAAAAAGAGGAATCAACGATACCTACTAGTAAAAGAATCCCGGCGGCGATCCACGGGGCATAGATCCACAGCCATGGCACGGGCAGCACGTCTGACAGCTGCCACGTCGCCGCCCACCAGGTCATCGTTTTTTCGACATAGAGCGGCCAGTCCAGCGCCGTGGCACCATGGATGCCTCCTTCCACCCAGAAGAGATCGATCTTGCCGGGGTTGTTGTCAACGAAGTATTGCGTGTAATTTGGCAGGCAGCGACTGCACGTGTCGTTCGTTCCCTGGATGATGAATCCTTTGAAAACGGATGATGACGACGTATACTGGTACAAGGGCGTGTCGCCCCAAAGGTATGCCGTCGCGGGGTACCATGCGACGAACTTCGGGGCAAGATCTTGCAGCGCGAGGTAGATCGCGGTGCCGGCTCCCATCGATTGCCCAGTAGCACCAATACGATCCGGGTCTACGAACGTCTGGTTGCGCAGCCACCGGTAAGCGCCGGCCGCATCCCCGAAGGACTCGTTGTATCGAGCCCCGTCAGACATGGGAAAGCTTCCTTCAGATAACCCGTGGCCGTGGAACGATATACCGAGGCAAACGCAGCCTTTCATGGCGAGTTTTTTACCGATTTCATCAAGGTCTTGCAAGGTGCGGGTCACGCCGTGGAA
Source organism: Candidatus Sigynarchaeota archaeon (assembly GCA_030587525.1). Taxonomy (GTDB): domain Archaea; phylum Asgardarchaeota; class Lokiarchaeia; order Sigyniarchaeales; family Sigyniarchaeaceae; genus Sigyniarchaeum; species Sigyniarchaeum tengchongense. The sequence goes on from JAUQYW010000608.1 coordinate 1,423, forward strand.
AAGCAGGACTGAGGGGTATTTATTCGATTGCGCAAAAAACGGCGGCAGGTAAAGCCGGCCGTTTAACGAAAGCGACGCATTTTCGACCGTCCAGTCGAATGGATCTGACGGGTGGATCCAGACCTCTTGCGTTTTTAGTCCCGCGAGCGAGATGCCGAGCACTGTGCCAGCAACAGATACCATTGCGATGGTAAATACCAGGCACAGCGTCGTCGCTGCCGTGGCAGTGCATTTTTTCATGATCCGTACCTCGCGTCAAACGAATGGCACACGGACTATTAAGCTAAGTTGAAATCCTTTTGGGAGAAAAAAGCAAAGTTACGGAATGATGCCGTACAAGCCCGATTCAGGATCCAAGAAGAGAATGTTCTGCGGGGGCAAGTAGGTGAACAGCGAGAAACAAGCCGCTGCGAAGATCAAGGCAATGATACCCGCGAGCCGCGTCCACGATGGCCACGCCTTGAGCGACAATATCAAAGCACTGATGACCTGCCCCACGAATATACTTGCCGCGAAGATGCCGATATCATATGCAAGGCTATCGATACCACCCAACGCGAGATAGGAATAGAACATCGCTATGATCAGCAAGGGCGTGCTATAGATGCCGATCGCTTTGCCGATCACGTAATTTTCCGCTTTCACGCCCTTCACCTTGAAGATCTTCCATTCAATGCATGCCCAGATGAACATCGGCCAGAATGCAATCTTGAGATGCTCCCACGTGCTCTCATTGACTGCAGCGATGACGGCTATCGGGACCCAATTCCTCGTCCATTCGAACGTGAAATGAAGAAGGGTACCAGCCACGAATGCAATTATAAAGCCCCACATCTCCCATTTCAGTATCGTCTTGTCCATATAATCCCACCAGAACTGTTGTTACAGAAGCCACAATTGAACGCTCTGAAAGGAACTCGTGGGAAAATGCCAATGAAACTACCTACTTTGTCTGATAAGTTGTGGCAAGGTATCGGTTATGGAAAAAAAGGATGGTACCATTTAAGAGTCGTCGCCCGATCCATCACCGGACGGTTTTTCTGCATCATCTTGCTCCCAGTCGACCTTCATTGTTTTCTTCTTCACGGGCTTGCGTTTTTGATGAAGGCCTTCATTTTCATCGCCATTTTCGCTCGATGGTTCGTCATCGCGAGTCGTTGTATCATCAAGGATGTTGTCGTCCCCCGTGCCACCATCGGCACCGAGACCGCCCAACGCGCCGAATAATCCGCCGCCCTTGGTCATCATATCCATGAGCTGCTGCAGCATGTTCATGAAAAACTCGGGATTGAGAATCTGGGAGATCATTTCGTAGAATCCATCGGGATCGGATGTCTTGAACTTGAGACCGCCTTCAACGGGTTCCACTTCGACGCCCTCTGCTCCGGGCATCATGTTCTTGAGCATTTCGGGATTCAAGAAATTTGAAGCCCCGTCGGCATTGGCCATTTCTGGATCCTCGAATTTAACAATGACCCCATCTTTTTCCTTGGTGATCTTGATCTTGTCTTTCAATTCATTCAGTTTATCTCGGAGATCATCGAGATTGAAATCGTTTCCAAACATAAGGTTTCCCATTCGTGATATGTTCGCATTCGGCCGTGTCGAACTTGGAGAGAAACGGCGACGCTTAAAGCCTCATCGTGATGGCCCCTTAAAAACCTACATGTAAAAAAAGATGGGCAACGGACAAGATGCTTGAAAAATCGCCGTTTACACACCGAAAGATTTACGGGGCAATTCTTGCTAGATCGAACCCATCTCCTCCTTAAATGCAGCAAGGTTTTTCTCTATCATCTTCGCCTCTTTTGATGATCCTTGCCCCGCTTCTTTGATGAGCTTGATCGCTTCGTCGAGCTTTTGAATCGCAGCACCAAGATTTCCTTGCTTTTTCAAGATAAAGGCTATGTTGTTTAAGCATAGTGCGATCTTGTCCTTTCGACCAAGTTTTTCATGGATTTTGATAGCTTCATCGTTGCACTGCATCGCCCTTGCGAGGTTGTCTTGTGATTCGAACATCAGTGCCATGCTATTGAGAACACGCGCGACACGCGGTAAATTCCCTATTCGCTTGAAAGCATCCAAAGATTTTTCGTAGTTGACAAGTGCATCGTCGATACGTCCGGCGTCCCTCGCTAAGATGGCCATATTAAAGGTCGTCGCTGCTATTTGAGGGATGTCGTTGACGCTCTCGTTAATTTCCAGCGATTCCTTATAAATCTTTGCGGCTTCATCATCTTTTTTGAGCTTGTGAAGGAATTTACCGATGTTGTTCAAGCACGCCGCTTGTCTCGATTTGTTTCCTATTTTCTTGAAAATTACTAGCGCTGCTTGACATTCCTTGAGTCCTTCCTCATATTTTCCTTGCCGGTCATAAATCTCGCTTATATTAACGCACCGGTCCGCTATGGCTAGCGTGTCACCGAGCAATTCCCCAATCTTACTTGCTAGCTCGAAATGCTTCAATGCTTCATCGAGATCATTGAGATCCACCAATATCATCGCGATGTTGTTGAGAACGGCCCCTTTGATAACGAGGGAACCCGTCTCGTCTGCAATTTTGAGAACTTCCTTGTAAACCTTCAAGGCATCTGCCAGGGCGCCGGAACTCTTGTGGATGAGCGCAATGTTATTCAACGTCACTGCGATAGATTTCGGCCGCCCGAGCTTCCTGAAAATCTCGAGTGCCTTCTGGTTGAGTTCAATTGCCTTGGTTGATTCGCCCTTGTCCATGGCGATATTTGCCATCGTCAAGCTGATCGATGCGATCTCCGATTCATTCCCTGATTTTTCGCTAATTGCAATACAATCCTCTAGAAGCTGCACGGCAGTCTTCACGTCACCAAGTCGTTGGAGTATCACCGCACGCTCGTGGAGTGCCTTTGCTTTCCAGCTTGTTGAATTTTCCCTCTCTGCCACTTTTTGTAGCAGCTCGGCGCATTCCAGCGCGTCGTGGTATTTATCGAAAGTCAGGTATATCCGGAAGGGGATCCATACTTTCGTGATATCGGATGGTGGTTTTATCGTGGACTTTAAATACTCCACGGGCGATGCCGTGAATGGCTCCTTACTGATGGGTGGCGATATGGAAGCCAGGGTTTTTAACAGACGCCCCGTGTTAGCATTCACCCGGAACACTTTCGCATTGTTGTTCATTCCCTTGATATCATGCAATATCTGGTCCACCTTGTCCGTCTCCGCTGTAGTGACAGGCATGCTTTCAGTGATCTCGCGAATTTCCGTGATGCCTTGATCCTTTCCCACGTGGTTGAGCCAGATGAATTCCTTGACACCGGGCAAGACCTTCAACGTGGGCACGATGTCAAAGTCGTCACTGCCCGAGTAACCCATGACAACGATCGTTCGGCCCCGGGAAATGTTATCGAATAAGTTTTTCTTGAATGGCTCGATCTGGAACACGTTCAAGCCTTCTTTGTTAGAACCGAATGCCTGGATGGTCGCCACGAGGGAATCTCGCGAGTTCGAGCCCGTGATCAAGTTCCCCATGGAGCCGTGCACCTTGTAGAGCGTGGCTTTCCCGGCCTTGGCCAGCTCGATAGGATTGCTAAATTTTTCGAAATCTGCTCGAGTAATGACCACGGCGATGTCCTCTTTTTTGATCCCGGATTGGAGCATAGCGTGCTCGATCAAGAAGTCAAAATTCGTCGTCATGACGAAATGGCCTTTCTTGATCATCTCGGCAAGGAAAAAATGCTGGAGATTTGGTTTATCACAGAGACCGTAATAATCGATCACCTTCATATCCGGATCGATATTATTGTTGAGAATCTCCACAAGTCCCTCGAAGCGAATGTCCTTCATAGCCTTTATCCTCTTCGCCTCGGAATCAATGCAAGCAAAATCGATCATAGCATCCATCATAGCTCGTCCCGCGGGCAAGCATGATGGAGGTTCGATGGAACATCCAGCGCCAACCAGAAACGTGAGCTGGGATCCAGCAGTTATAAGATTGTGGATGGTATCTTTCGGCATTTCAATCTGAACGATCTCGCCCCGCAACATCTCGAATTGGACGCTAGAAGCTAGCACGGCTGAAATGGCTCCATCATTCTTGTACCGGTTCCATAAAGCCCGGGCATCAGAACGAATGTTTGCATATCTCCCGATCTCCGTCAATGCTGCCAAGAGTCCTTCGCGTGTTAATATCGCGATGTCCAACCCCGGTACCTTGGCCTTGAGGAGAAATGCATCGATCATTACCTGATTTCTAAAAATGATCTCTTCAGGATATGGGGCGAATATGACCGATTGCTCGCCGATAATTTCCTTGATGAGCTGGGAAACGCGGCTGCCAAGGGTGACATCAGCATTGGAATCTGCTAATTGCTTGGCCAGGAGATCAATGTATACCTTCTTACACCGTACAAGCTGGATGCATCGCGGAATACTCGTGATGCTCGGATCCCCGAGAATCTCCATTGCCGTATCAAGCAATGGCATCGCATCGCTCAATCGTGCATCGATGATGCCATTGTGCTTGATGATCAAGTTTGCCAACTCACGGCACCCGATGGCGCGTTGCACGCGGTATTCGATCGAGGCCTGAGATACTTGCTTGAAGTATTCGATGGCTTTCTCCAACAACGTTTTTGCCTTCAAGATGTCCGCGATAGGATCGGCAGCTCGAGGATAATCTCTCAAGAGCATGCCGAGGTTCGTCTCTGCAATACATCGTTGCGCGAGATTTTGCGCCGATACCCCCGCAGCATCGAACGCGTCGAATGAAAAATCATACAGGTTCCGGGAAGTGTTCAAGTCGTCATCCACCATGCCTGTGGCGCCAGCCAAATCACGTAACATCGTGGCATAGTAGGCGAGGGTGAAAGCGAGCTTGTCATTCATAGCCGGATTTTTTTGAACGAGCAACCGGAGATCTTTTGCATTCTCCTCGAAAAGCAAGCGAGCCTTTACGTAACCCTTCACAGGATCTTTTGAATCTAACGGGAATCTCGTCCAATACACAGCGAGGTTCGTCGTCGCGATAGGCACGAAAGCCTTGAAAAAATCATACTTCTGGGCGAGTTTTTTGAAAACAACAAGGGATTCATCATACATTGCTCCGGATAACTTGATGTCCCCAAGATAATCTTCGGGATTTTCTTTCAAGGCGATAGCAAAGTTGGTAAGCACGGCACCGAGATTGAATAATTCATCCAAGTTACCTTCCGCGCTACTCTTTCTCCTGTATTCGAGGACATCTTGATAGATAGTTTTTACGACGTGCCGATCTGCTTCCGGATCCTCGGGGTTACTCGATAATAGCAATGCGAAGTCCATCCTCGCACCTTGTAACTCGTGCAGCTTAGAGGGATTCGAGCGCGCGACGGTCTCGAGGATAGATATGCCTTCTTGCATAAGCCTTCGTGCGCTATGCATATCCGAAACCAATTCTCCAGGAAACTCCTTGAGTAGGTTTCCGTGTCGCATCAGCGTCATCCCGAGTTGAAAATTGAAGTCGGGTTTCTTTTCTCTCAACATTCGGTAAATTTCTGCTGCCCGCGTGTAAAGCTGAGCAGCTCGTGTACGATCAGTTTTCGCAGACGCGATGTCACGATGATAAGAATAGAGGTTATTCGCCAGGTCGATGATAGATGCCGCGAGGTTACCATCGAACTTGCGGTCATTGATCTTGTCATAAACGGCCATTGATTCCTCGAACAAGGCCCTAGCTTCCTCGCGATATTCCGCTATCCACTGAGCTTGCGTGGAAAATAGCTGGCCCGCGTAATCGGCCTGGATCGCTATCTCCTCTAAGTTTTCTACCTTATCGGGAGGAAGCATCCGGTAGTAAACGAGAGCCTTCTTGATGTACTGCGCTGCCGAGAGTATATCTGGCTTTGATGAGGGATATTTCACATACCAGTTCCCGATCTTTTTTGCGATTTCGGCTGCATTCTTCGCGTGCGTTCCCTTTTCCTTGCATAACTCTTCATATATTGCCAACGCTTCCTTGCAGAACTCGATGATTGCCTTGATATCCTCGTCATCAACAGCGATGGCACTCGCATTCAGTGCAACGCGCTCGGCAGCTTCCGCAGCATCTTCCCGGAACGTAGGATAGTCGAGCGCCGCAGCTTTGTAGGAAGAATAAGCAATCTTGTAATACCGAATCGACTCCCGGCTCGATTTCACCTTGTCCACCGGGTCGATTGGGTTGCGGGCGTTGAAGGCACCCACGTTAAAGGCGCATGTTGCCAGGTTGTCATTATAATACTTGCTTTGCTGCTGGAGCAGTTCATACACAGACATAGTCGCAGCGAGCAGCCGGCGCAGGTGGGGAACGAATTTTTTGCCGTTTGCCTTTTTTTCCAGCTTGAACGTGCTGCTCTCCATTTCCTTCCCAAGATCAAGAACCAGTTCACGATCCTCCTTGGCCAGCACGAGATTTTTGCTTACTTTCACCAGTTCTGCTATGCATTTCAAGAAATCGTCGAATTTTCCGCCAGAAAATAAGTCCTCGGGAACTAAGTCTGCCCCTAACGAGAGATCATTCAGGTTTTTCCAGGCAGCACGGCTCGTGTCCAATAAAGACTTGAATAAGGAAATAGCATCGCTCATAACTTCATCATGTAGTGATAATTAATGACCGGGCAATGAAAGATAGTATGTCAGATGCAACTCTCACAAGTTATATGGGAACCCGAATTGAATTTTGGATAAGATGGAAAATATGGTGATGGTTTCAGGTGTAAAAGTAATCCCGTGTCATGTTCGTGTCGTCGCCTTTTTTCTTATTCTCCTTGACATTCTTGTCATCGGGAGGAGGCGTGCCGGCGGGCCCTGGAGGCTGTAGACCGAACAGCTGGAAAGCAGCGCTCATCATCTTCGTGAACATCTCGGGGTCGAACATGCTATTGATGGAATCATACAACTCGTCGAGATCAGCGGGGTCGTTGGGAACTAACCGGAAACCCGTGCCATCCTCGAGGGTGTCCACCCGGAATCCTGGGCCGGAATCCTCTTCCTCCCCATCCGCTTCGTCGTCATCTTCGGCTTGATCTTCATCGCCTTTTTCCTCGTCATCGTTCATGAGCTTCGAGAATTTCTTCATCATATTCTTGCTTCCCGCGCCCAACGTGTTCTCGATCATGGACTTGAGCATGTCAATGCTCACGCCCGGGGCCATTTTCTTGAACTGGATGATAACGGCGTCGTTGTTCTTGTCCTTGGTGATCTTGATGTTTTCCTTGAATTGATCGAACAGCGAGGAAAAATCGAATGGCATATCGTCGTCTTTCTTGGTCTTTCCCACTTGCATGTCACCATGTTAACGAGGCGGCGATGCCCTAAAAACTACCCGATAACAAATTAGTTTCCATGGATAGATTCGATCATTTCAGAATCGCGCCATTTCGTGCATCTGACACGTGTTCAGCATAATGCTTCAAGAATCCGGTTAAATGCTTTCGATCGGGAGCCTTCCACGACTTTTTGCGACGATCCAGCTCCGAGCAAGCCACTAATAAATCCAGTTTGCGCCCGGGAATGTCAATCTTGATGCGATCCCCTTGTTGAACGAGCGCGATCGGGCCGCCATCCATTGCTTCGGGAACAACGTGGCCTATGCAAGGTCCCCGCGTCGCGCCGGAATAGCGCCCATCCGTGACCATGGCAACGGAATCCCCGAGGCCCATGCCCACGAGGATCGCCGCGGGCAGCGACAGCTCGCGCATGCCAGGCCCGCCCCGCGGTCCTTCATATCGTATCACTAACACGTCACTCACGCTCACATTATTGTTGATCAAGGCAGCCTTCACGCTTTCCTCGGAATCAAACACGCGTGCCGGTCCCTCGTGAACGAGCATCTTCGATTCGACACCGGATTGCTTAACGATCGCCCCGCCTGGAGCAAGCGTGCCATGAAGCACGGCGAGACCACCTTCTGCCGCGATCGGATTCGTAATAGGGTGGATCACTTTCGCATCCATGATCTCGACCCGCTGTAAGAACTCGCGCAGCGTGGTACCATCGACCCTCGGCGTGCTGGTGTTCAAGATCGACTGCAATGCTTTCAGCAGCGCGGGTACGCCACCTGCCAGGTGAAGATCCGTGATGGTGTATGGCGATGTCGGCTTGAACTTGGCGATCAACGGCGTGGTGCGGCTCAGCTGGTCGAAATCATCCATAAAGAAGGGGAATCCGATTTCTGCAGCCAGCGCGGGCAGATGTAACGTCATGTTCGAAGAACCTCCGAAAGCCAAGCCCACGCGGGCAGCGTTGGTGATGCTCTCTTCGGTGATGAATTTCTCTGCCTTCATCCCTGCCTTGACGAGGCGCATGATGGTGTTGCCGGCCTCCCGCGCGAGCCGGAACTGCCCAGCTTCCAGCGCGTTGATCGTGGAGCTTCCGGGCAAGGCAATGCCCATGGTCTCGAGAATGCAAGCCATCGTGGAAGCCGTGCCCATCATATTGCACGCCCCGGCCCCGGTGCACGTTTCCGACTCGATTTCGTAGAATTGATCCGCCGTGATCTTACCGCTGTTGTACTGCCCGATGGCTTCCTTGATATCGGACGTCACGCACACCTTGTCAGCGAATTGTTTCGGTTTCATGACGCCGCCAGGCACGAAGATGACAGGCAAGTTCACCCTCGCCGCGGCCATGAGCATACCCGGGATGATCTTGTCGCAAGAGCACAGCATAACTGCGCCGGCGAAGTTGTAGGCGTTGATCGTGAGCTCGACCGACGCCGCGATGATTTCCCTGGACGGTAACACCTGGTGCATTCCACGCCCCTGGCAAATGCCATCGCACAAGCCTATCGTGTTGAACTCCAGCGGCGTACCACCTGCTTCGATGACGCCGTGCTTGACCCACTCCGCTAGTTCTCGAAGGTGCACGTGGCCGGGGTTGAGTTCAGACCAAGAATTCGCGATGGCAATCAAGGGTTTTTGAAGCTCTTCATCCGAGCGCCCGAGCGCTTTGAAAAGCGCTCGCTCGTATGCTCGTTCCGGGGGCAACTTGGTATCGCGCGCCATGCTCTTCCTTCCGCTCGAAGTTAATTATCTGTTATGACCGTGCGAATCAGCAAGCGCGCGTGGAAAATAAATGAATGAAGATAAAAAAAATATGAAAAAATTACACCTTGAACACATTCTTGCATTCTGGACACTGGATATCCTTCCCGATATAGTTCGGAAAGTTGTCTTGCGTGATCGACATTGGTTTCCCGCATTTCGAGCACACGATTATCCGCAACAGTATGTTCTTGCAATCGGGGCACGTGAATCGCTGCGCGAGGTCTGGGTCGGTAAATTTGTATTCTTTTGTGCAAGACGGACACTGGTATTTTCCAAGCGTCACGGGCGAAGCCTTAGCTGCAGGCGCACCCTGGTATTGCGATGGTGGATGAATGCTAGCCGGAGCTTGAACATTCGGCAATTTTTTGACGGATGCAGCCCGTATTTTCCCTTGTTTTTTCTCTTTCGGTGCAAGATTCGCCGTCTTCGCTTTCTTCTTCCGGGCCGATGCAGCCGCACCGATGGCGATGGCGAAACCGGCGATGGCGACGATCACGATGACCCACGCCGTCGGGAACTGGGCTGACACGACCAGCGTGTCCGAGAACGGGGTGGCCGTGAATAATGCATCCGCGCACGAGATGCTGAATGGGTAGGTCCCGGGTTCGAGCGCGATCGTGAACGTGTAATTGCAGCCGTCCATATAATTGTCGTCGAGCGGATCTTGCTTGGCCATGGCAAACACGCTGCCGTTAATCGTGATGTTGACGTACGTGGGCGCGTTGTTGTCCAAGTCCGTGTAGATTATCGAGATCGTGAAGTTAGCGGGCCCGACAGAACCGCCAGGAGGTGACACGTGCAACGTGTCTAGCGTGGGCGTGAAGATATTAACGACCAGGGAGAACGTGCCTGTACTGTTCTGGTGGGTCGAATCCGCGCACCAGAATTGATAGGTGTATGTACCCGGATCCAGGGAAATGTTGGCTTGGTACAGGCTCCCGTCCATATAATTCACGTCCGATGGATTCTGCTTGGCTATGCTGTACACGGTCCCGTTGATCGTGACATTCACGTACCTGGGCGCGTTGTTGTCGATATCCGTGTACGTTATCCGGAATAAGTAATGTGCCGGGCTCTCCGGGTTGGATGGTGGGTTCGCTTGAGGCCCGCTGAGCGAAGGCCAGAGAAGATTGGTCTCGTTAACGACTAGCGTGTATGTCTGCGAAACGATCGAGAACAACCCGTCGCTACATTCGAAATGATAGGAATAATTACCGGGCTGCAAGTACGAGAAGGTCCGGTTGTACATGCACCCGTCGTTGTACATGACGTCCGATGAATCATTCTTGAACATTGAATACGTAACGCCGTCGAAGATGATGTGGACATAGACGGATGCATTGTCGTCCAGATCGCGATAAACGATGGAAATGTAGGACGTCCCGCGCTGATCGCCGGAATCCGACCACATGTCCATATTGATCAGCTCCGGATCGTGCGCGTTCGGCGAAAGTGGCACGTCGGTAGTAGTGACCTGGATGGAATAATTGCTTGGAAGTCCCATAACGAAATATTGGAAAGTCCCGTTCACCAGGATGCCAGAAAACTTCTCATAATACGCGATACTGCCCTCCGGCGACTCCAGCACCCAGCATTCGAATGGCCGGTTCATCGCGTGGCGTATCTCGGTGCCGGTAACGGTGAATTGTTGATCCCCATAGTTAAGCACGACGATCGGCACCACACTACCAACTTGCACGTTCGTGAAGATGCGAACCGGTTCATGCGAGTCGACGAGATAATTGCTACCGTTGTTGTGAACGATGGCACGCGTTGCCCCGTCGATCGTGCGGTTGTTCCACGTCGAATTCACGAAGAATTCCCCGCCACCAGCGCTCACGAACCGGTCAGTACGGTTTTGCGTGATCAAAGGAATACGCGTGTGCACCGTGTAGTTGTAGAACATACCGTCGAATGCGATTGGGTAATAGAGGTCAACGACCACCCCCGCATACGGCCCGGCCGCGGCGGAGAACAGGCCGTCGAACGCGTCGAAACGGTACGTATAGCTTCCCACAGATGACAGACTCGTGCTCAGTTCATAGATGCAACCATCGACGTAGTTGTTGTCGAGTGGATCCTTCCTTGTCATCGCGTAAATGGTTGAATTGACGGTTACATTCAAGAATGAAGGTCCATTGTTGTCTGCATCAGTATAGATCACCGAGAACACGAAAAGCGTGGACCCGTTATAACCGGTAAGTGGCGTCACATTTCCGGCAGATAGAGATGGTGAATGAGTGTTGCTCAAGCTAACGGTCGGTCCCGAAATAGTTCCAGTGGAGATACTGGAAACCCCATCGCTTGCATCGAATTGGTATGAATACGCATACGTCGCGGGCTGTAAATACGTCGAATACTTGTACACGCAGCCGTCCGCGTATGTTGTTTCCGTGGGATTCTGTTTTGCCATAACATACGATGTGCCGTTGATCGTTACGTTGATCGAGACCGGAGCGTAGTCATCCGCGTCGGTGAATGTCACCCGGAAGGTAAACAACGTGTTTTGATAGCCCGAGCTCGGTAAAACCGTGCTCAACCCGAGCGTCGGGACGTGCGTGTTAGGAGAAAGTGAAACCGTCGTCCCGGCCATCTGGAGGCAATACGTGTAATTAGACGTGAGCCATTTCGAATAGAAGGTTCCGTTCAAGAGGAACCCAGAATACTGGTCGTAATACGCGAGGCTACCTTCGGGGGATTGGAGTACCCAGCACTTGAACATCTTGTTTATGAAAACGCGCTCGGTTTCACCGATCACGGTGAACTCTTGATCTCCAGTTATCCAATACACGACCGAGATGAGGACCTTGCGCCCTATGGCCAAGTCTGTAAAAACCCGCGTGGGTTCATGGGATCCGACGCGTAATTGCTGGCTTCCATAATCATTAACGATGACACGGGATGTCCCGTTGATTTGCCGATTACTCAAGGAAGATGCTACCGTGATAATGCCAGTTCCGGAAAACGTCTCTGTACCAAAAATGGTCGTGTGGGGATTATTCGCATTTTCGTACCATCCTGTCCAGCTATACAACATACCACCAGTTGGTGAAATGGAATATTCGGCGTCGACTTCCAAATAGCTATAAACAATCGAGCCAGCAAGCTGCACACCGTCAGACGCGTTGAAATGATAGGTATAATTGTTGATCGATGCCAGGGTCGTTTGACAGACGTAGACGCACCCGTCGACATAGTTTGTGTCGAGCGAATCTTGCTTGCTCATTGAATACGTGGCAGTCGAGTTGGACGAGGTCACGTTGACCGTGATCGAGGCGGGCGCATTGTTATCCGGGTCAGAATACCGAACCGTGAATTCGAAGTACGTGATCCGCGCAAAACCATGAGCCGGGCTCACAGCTCCATTATTCAACGACGGGGCATTCAAGTTAGTAAGCCCCACGGTCAAGATGCTCGTGGCCGTGCCCACGGAGTACCGGGTATCGCTGCAATTGAACCCGTAATTCCATATACCCGGCTGGATATATAACGAAAGCACAAACACGCAGCCATCCGCGTAGTTCGTGTCCGATGGAGTCTGCTTATGCATCGGGTAGGAGGAGCTATTCAACATCAAGACCATGGTCACCGGATAATTGTTGTCCAAATCCGTGTATGTTAATTGGAAGTTAAACTGCGTTACCTGGGTTCCGCTCAGGGGGGAGACCCCTGCCGGTGTAAGCGATGGCGCGTTGCGATTTGGCAAGACTGGTGTTACGAGCGGGAACATATCGTATAATCCCGGTTGTGGCACGCCAACATAGAACAATTGGTATGGATCGCTCCAAACGATGCCATCGTTTGTCGCGCCGGGGTATTTTACAGAATAATCGCTCCAGTAATTGCCGTGCGATGTTTTGTTCCAATCATTGTTGAGCGACATCCCCACTCCAAGTCCGGCTTGGATATAATTACTTAGAAAGTTATTTAAATAAACCACGTTGAACCGGGCACGATCCAGTAATATACCGAAATTTACACTGCGTGACACGTTGTTCTCGGCAATCTCGTTCCCCGAACTGTTTCGACCAGCCGATGCGCTCAAATAAATGCCAATATTGCAATGGGAGATGATGTTTGCAGTGATATTGTTGTCGTCGGCATCATTCAACATGATGCCAGCCTGGCGCGAGTCTGAAACGGCGTTGCCGTCGACCTCATTATTGTTCGAGAAGATGAGAGATATACCATACGACGCGTTACTGCTGATAGCCGTGTTGCCGGTTATTGTGCTTCCACTCACTTCAGAGAAGATGATGCCAGCTATTCCAACATCAGTTGCATCGTTTGCCGAGATAAGAACCGTTGATGAACTAGCGACGCCGATGGCGTAAACCGAGTTGTTCCGCACGATGTTCGAAGTTACGTTGCATGCCGTCGTGTTCGTGACGCCAATTCCCGCATAGATGTTGAACGATGCATTGCTGGCGTTGACCAGGATGTTGTTCGACCATGCGATCACGATGCCCATGTTGTTGTTCTGAACCGTACAATTCGTCACGGTCACGTAGCTGCTGTGATTCACGCATATTCCGACTTGATTCACCCCGATCGCACCCTGAAACGTGCAATTCTTGATTTTCACGTACGTGTTCGTGTTATTGATGTATAAACATGCGCCGGTGGCTCCAACGCTGTTGATCTGCAAATCCTTTATGACATAAGGATCCCCTTCCGTGCCCGTTCCATTGCCAGTGCAAAACGTGGCCAGTTCCGAGTTGCTGTTAATGAACACCGGGGCGCTGATCCAGGAATTCCGGGTTCCGTTTCCCGTGGACACGAAAATTGTGCTCTTATCATCTTCACGCATCAGAAAAATCAATGCGGAAGAGATCGCTAGAAAAAATAAGAACTTTTTTATGAAACTATCCTTGAATTGCCATTGTTTAATCATGTGTTATCAATCCTTCCTTTTATTTCTCGAAAGAATCATTCTTCCTCGTACTTCCATCCGTTGCTGGAAAATCCAACCAAACATATTCCAGATGTGTTGTTGTATGGTTCGTTGATATGCTTTTTTAACGCGATGTTTCTATGGAAATAGAAGATGGCATACGATGTGCACCCAAAGCTACATCATTTCGTGGATAGAAAAGAAAATGGAGAACTTCTTTTCACAGTGATATGTATTGGATCGAATCGGGAATATGTACCATTTCAAGGGGGGAATCGATGAAGGATGAGATTATATAATTAAATCATAAAAATCAATATCATTGACCATATCGAACACCTAGGCCTGGAGAGACGCAATTTATCACGAAATCCCACGAAGACCACGGCCTTCAGGCCGTGGATACGACGGGAAGAAATGTCGCGCCAAGGTGATCTCCAGAAATTCAGCACACCCCCGCCATCTATAAATCCATGCACGATGGAAACAAGCAATGGAGATCGACCGGGCGTTCAAGATCCGCCTCTACCCGACCGCGGATCAGGCTGCATTGCTTGCCAAGACGTTTGGTTGCAAGCGGTTCATCTGGAACGCGATGCTGGCCGAACG
>JAUQYW010000657.1 GCA_030587525.1 Candidatus Sigynarchaeota archaeon
CGATCTTCCCGAGACGATACCCGCTACGGAACAGCATGTCGACGAGGCCCTCGTGCTGCACTTGTTCGATGACGAGCTTTTCCTTGTGGCCTTGGGTGAAGCAAATGGCCACGGATTCTGGCTTTTTTTCGTCGTTTGCCATGGAGAACGCCGAGCATTGTCGTTATGACGATTATTGATTAATATCAATATTATGACAATATCAATATTATGACAATTATTGATTAATATGTGGAATTTAGAGACATGTTGATCCAGCGACTGCAAAATGCGCTCGCACCCGACGAGGTGAACGCGCTGCCACGCGGCTTCCAGACGCTGCAAGATGTCGTGATCTTGAACCTGAAACCCCTCGTGTGGCCCAAGCGGAAACTCATCGCCCAAGCCGTTCTGGACATGTACCCCTACATCAAGTCCGTGTGGGGAAAGGTGTTCGGCGAGTCCAAGGTGGTCGGGCAGTTCCGTACACCAACAGGAATCGAGCACCTGGCAGGCATCGAAAAATCGGAGGTCGTGGCCAAGGAGAATGGCGTCATTTTCAAGCACGACTTCACGAAGATCATTTTTTCCAAGGGGAACATCACCGAACGCTCTTACCTCCCGAAGCTCGTGAAGCCGGGCGAGATCGTGCTCGACATGTTCGCCGGCATCGGTTATTTCTCGCTCATGATCGCGAGGCACGCAGCGCCCGGGCACGTGCATTGCTGCGAGATCAACCCCGTTTCCTACGAATATCTCGTCGAGAACATCCGGCTCAACGAGGTGGACTCCGTGGTAACGCCGCATTTCGGGGATTGCGCCAAGATCGTCCCGGACCTCGTGAAAGGGGGGTTTGCCGCCGATCGCATCGTCATGGGCGTGTTCCCCGCGCCAAAAGCGTATTTATCCGTCGCGTTTCAAGCAATTAAACACGGGCCCGGCACGGTCATCCATTACGAGGGAAAGGTGAGCGACGGGGACACCGGCACCTTGATGGCGGATGTCGAGGACGAGGCGAAGAAATCCTCCCTCGTGGCGCGAGTGACCTTGCTCGAATCGCGGCTCGTGAAAAACCTGGGCATCCGCAAGCAGCACGGGGTCATCGACGTGCTCGTGCAATGATCCGTGGCGCCATCCGCGTGATCAAAACCATCACCAAACGTGGCGGGGAAATCCGTGAACAAAGACGAGGTCAAACGAAAGCGCAAGGAGGATCTTACCGACCTTTTCAAGAACTTGGCGCTCGAAGCAAGCCCCATTCTCGTGGAAGGAAAGCGTGACAAGGAGGCGCTCGTGCGTGCCGGCATCGACGGATCACGGATCTTTATGCACCACGGCAAATCGCGGATCGAGGTCGAGGAAAGCATCGGAAACGCTTCGGAGGTGATTATGATGCTTGATTACGACGCCGAAGGCTTGAAAATGCTCGATGAGTTGAAAGCCATTTTTGAAAGCAGTAAAATCCGCGTGAACACGAGGTATTGGAGCAAGATCCGGGAGATCTTTAACGGCCACATTGATTGCATCGAAAATTTGCGGGGGTATTTCGATCCGTGACGTCAAAGAACCATATCTTCCACGACCAGCTATTGGAATGGTTCAACATAAACAAGCGGTCGTTCCCGTGGCGCGAAGGCTCCATGGACCCGTTCGTCTCGCTGGTCACGGAGCTCTTGCTCCAGCGGACGAAAGCCGAGGCGATCGCCGCGTTCTATCCGCAAGTGCTGGAACATTTTGCCACGCCGGCAAAAATCCTTGCCCGGGAACGGACGGACATCGTGAAGGACCTGTCAGTCCTCGGCCTTCAAGAGCGGCGCACCGACTCCCTCTTGTCCCTTGCCCGCGAGATCGCGGAAAAACGGAATGGCACGGTGCCCGATGACGAGGACTCCTTGCTCGAGCTGAACGGGATCGGGCGTTACATCGCCCGGGCCGTTTTGTGCTTCGCGTTCAACAAGCCGGTCTCGATTGTTGATGGCAACGTCACGCGGGTCTTCTGCAGGTATTTCAATCTCGAAAACAAGGGCGATAATCGCCGAAACAAGCATATCTGGGAGCTCGGGGATGAGATCATATCTATGGATCCTGCCCGCGTGAAAGATATCAATTGGGCAATCCTGGATTTTGCCGCCCGGGTCTGCGTTCCTAGGAATCCTGCTTGCGAGACATGCTACTTGCGAGAGAAATGCAGTTTCGTTCGAAAAGACTAGCGAAAAAAAAGAAGAGACATTATTCGTTCTCGTATTCCTTTCTAGACGGGGCGAAGCATTCGATCACGTCCGAATCCTCCAGCAATCGCGCCCCGTGTACGACGGTTCCCGGGAAAATATAACTGTCGCCGGGACCGACAACGAACTTATTATCTTTGGTCGTATCCCAGAATTCGAGCTTCCCCTTGATCACGTAGCCGATCTGCGCCGCCGGGTGCGAATGCAATTCGATGACCGATCCTTTCCGCATATCGAAATGGCACAGCATCGCGTCCTTGTTGTAACACATCGTCCGGCGGAGTATGCCCTTGACTTGCTCGACCGGGGTAATGTTTTTTTTATTCTTGATTTTCATTGCACTTACCTCGATTGCGTAAAGCATTCCTTGATCACGAATCCACGATTAAGAAGATTGCGAACCAAAAAGAAAAGAAAAAGGTTGGTGAAAAGGGTGTTTTTTGAAAAAATATGCTTGCATTACATTGTAATGTAATATTTAACATTACTTTCGGTCTGCCCATTGCTTATAGGCAAGTTTGATATCGGTATCTTTAATTGTCGTGCGGTTCGCGTGCTTGGCAAGATCGTTCGCCCGCATGGCGATTTCTTTCCCGAGTTCTTCCAGGATCATACCTAACTCCTTTGCCGCCGACTCGGATACGCGATCAGCGTTTGCCTTGCGTATTAATCTGTCCAGCGGGGCAATTGGAATAACGCGGTCCTCGTTCTTTTTATCGCTCTTCAAAATAATTCGCCTTTTTTTTATTTCAACACCTCGGAGGTGCATGTCGATAGAATACGTGTCTGCAGCCGGCCGCACCAAAATAGTGCCCCCGCACCACCAATATTATGACTTTATTTGAATATTTAAAGTTAATTTTTGCATGAACGTTCATTTAAGTAAAGGTTCGTGAAAACAAGGTTCAAAACACGTTCTAATAGGAATTGCTGATTCGATGTAATCACGAGAATGCCCGAAACCTTGAACGTTATCCCGTTAAGGATCAATTTAATGAAAGCGACATGCAATCAAATGTTTTTTCTTAAAAAATCGCGATTCGTGTTGAAGCTAATCGAAAGAGATCGCGATTCGCGTCGAAGTTAATCGAAATGGATTATCTGTTGATAAATTTAACTTGTCCTCTTGCTTTTCTTTTTTCATGCCTATCACAACGGCGGTTATTCTCGCTGCCGGCCTCGGTACCCGGCTAAGACCATTGACGTGGAATACCCCGAAACCGCTATTGGACGTTGCAGGGAAGCCACCAGTTTTGCGTATCATCGAAAATATGCACCGTGCTGGTTTGACCAATTTTTTGATCGTTATCAAGCCGGAGTTCGAAAAGATGTTTCGAGACGTGATTCCTGCAAGTTTTAACGTGACATTTGTTCACCAGATCACGGCGTCGGGCATGACGGATGCGATCCTGTCCACGAGGCCGTATATCAAGGGCGATTTCGTGGTCTGCGCGGGGGACATGATCGTGCCGGAAGATCACGTCGCCGACGTCGTTCGCGTGCATGAAAAGCAAAAACCGTTTGGAACGCTGAGCTTGTTCAAGGCAAGCATCGATTACGTGAAAGGCATGGGGAACGTCAAGCTCGATGCGACGGGAACCGTAATCAAGATCATCGAAAAACCTCCGAAGGAGCAGCTGCTTAGCAACATGTACAGCCTCCCTTTCTACGTGTTCAAGGCGGAGATTTTCAATTATCTCGATAAATGCCCCGTGTCGAGCCGGGGGGAGCGCGAGCTGCAGGATGCAATCCAGATGGCCATCACCGACAAGCAAATCGTGAAAGGGGTAGTGCTTAACCGCGTGTTCTCGCGGGACGAGCAAGAGTTCTGGCGCGAATTATCGAGCCTCAACATCACCAACGGCAAGGATTACTTCAACACGTGCATGGATGTCCTTGCAGGGATGGGCGTTCGAGTTCCATTTGACTTGATGTGCACATTGATTGAGCCGGTTATGGTCAAGGAAAATTGCACGATATCGGACAATGCTCTGCTGGGTCCAAATGTCATCATAGGGAAGAACGTCTCGATCGATAGCTTGGCAGAAATCTCGCACGCGATCATTCAAGACGACTGTAAAATAGGCAAAAGATGCGTCATCGATCACGTGATCATCATGGCGGGCGCCAATATCAAGGATGGAACTGAAATCAAATGCAAAGCCCCTGAGATCTTGATTATCGAAAAATAACCAGGTAATTCACGATTTAATTTCCCGCTCGATGGAATGGCGCACGAGATCATCGAGGATGGCGAGTTGTTCCTTGATCTGGCCATCCCCGAGCACCAGGTTCTGCATTTTCATGCGCGTAGCTTCGTCTTCATCGCGGGCGATTGACCCGGCGCTCCATGAAGCCATGAGTTTTCGCACGCAAGCCTCGATGGAACGCCCGAGCTTCGAGATCGCGAGGTGATCCTCGTTGGTCCGATCGAATCGTGGCCACGGAAAATCTAGGGGATGTTTCACGATATTTCGCAGCGATCCGTGGAAGCCTGTGCTACCGATCAGTTTCACGCTTTCCGTCACGGCCGGCGCGTTTAGATACGCGAGTAAATAATAGCCTTCATCACGATCATCGACGGGAACATAAAACATTGAGTAATCCACGATGATTTGGCCCTCGACGAGAACTCCTTTCACGATGCTCCCGCCACCGTTGTACGCAACCTTGAGCGGAGCCATCTGCCGCGGGTTGAGAAGGCAGTTCTGGTAGTTGATGATGTCGGTCAATCGCGTGTGCGCTGCACCGGGCTTCAAGTGCGCGGCGAACGCCACTTCCAACCGGTCTAAGTGATCCCGGGCTCGGGGCAGCAAGGTCGTTTCCTCGACCAAACGATGCATAGATCCGGCATCGATGATCTTGTATGGTAAAAATGCATCGATCGCCTCGATCAACTGAAAGGGCACGATAAACGTGCTCTTGGCAATTTTAAACAAGTACGACTTTTCCACGCGATCTCGCTCGTACGGGAAGAAATTCCACCTGCCCAGCTTCTTCGGCGGGACCCGGGACGATGGCACGATCGTCACGACCTCACGCCCGTCCTCGATGGTGGTTCGCTCGACATCCACGAAAAACATGGTCCGCGGGAACACCTGGGCACCCTTGTAGAACAGCTTGGCGTACGGGGACTTCCCCCGGGGCAAGATACGACGCATCTTGGATCCCGGTATCAATCGCCCCACGGAACTCACTCTTTCCTTGTTTTTTGCCAGCTTCATCTCGTAGGGCTCGTAGATCTCGTCGCCCGCCTTAACAAATGCTAGCTCGCCGTTTACACCGTCAGTAACTTCGACGCTCGTGTACACGAACTTGTAATCAAACGCGGGCTGAGTCCCAGCTTTTTGACACGCGATGGAAATGCTGTGGATCTTGAATGGCTGCTTGGAAAATTTCCAGACGTGAACTGCTTGGAATCCATGAAATGCCCGAACCTTGTCGTGCTGGGAACCGGTGATGATGCTGTTTGGTAATATGAAGAAAATCCACTTGCCGGCATTTACGTGTTCGAGATATTTGAAGATAAAGAGGGAGGCGATTTCCAGGTTCGATGCGTTTTTTCCACCCATGTAAACATCGAGCTCGATGGCGAGGCGCTTCAATGATTCCTTGTACGATGCGTTCTCGATGCCACCAAGGACGATCCACGGGGGATTCCCGATGACGAGATCCTGGTCGCGCGGGATGGCAGTAAATTCCGAGGGAAACAGCGAATCTGACAGGATGACGCGGGGAAACGCCGTTCCACCCGCAATTTCGCGCAACACCAGCGAGAGA
This sequence comes from Candidatus Sigynarchaeota archaeon, assembly GCA_030587525.1. Classification (GTDB taxonomy): domain Archaea; phylum Asgardarchaeota; class Lokiarchaeia; order Sigyniarchaeales; family Sigyniarchaeaceae; genus Sigyniarchaeum; species Sigyniarchaeum tengchongense. The sequence goes on from JAUQYW010000657.1 coordinate 5,988, forward strand.
TTGACCACGGTCATAAAAATTGCTATAGGGTTCTTATCGACAGCCGTGAGGCTCGAAATTGCCGCCACCTGGTCGCGTGCAGGCATCTCGCTCGCTAGGATCTTGTTCACCATTTCGATGAGAAAAGTGCCAGATCCGCACGATGGATCCATCGCGCGCATACCAGGCACGTATTTTTCCTCGATCATCATGCGGGCAAGCGCCACAGGCGTGTAATATTCGCCGGATCCATGCATGGTAGAGTAGGAAACGACGAGCGGGTATATTTTGTTAAAAACGTCGTGCTCCGGGAATTTCAGGCTTTCTATCGTTGAAATGATTGCTTGCTTTTGCTTCTCCACCCGGTCTAGCCACATGAAGCATTCGATGAACGGTTTCACGACGGGCTTGTCCAGACCCGCCACAGACATGCCCACTCTTGCCAACATCGCGTCTGAAACGAGAACTAGGAATGCATGGCGCAAGAAAAATCCCTCGGTGAGATGCGACGCGTCATACATCTCCGCGAGCATTTGGCTCCAGTGCAAGATGCCATCGTTGATTCTCCAGGAAAACGTTGCGTCTCGCATCTTTTCTTCGCGCACGAAACGGAGGAACTCGATATAAACCGCGGAATCAATGGCAAACAGCAATTCCAGCATATACAATCAAAACAAGGTCAGAAAGAAAAAAAGGTTGCGTGCATCACGCGAGTTTTTCCTCGATCTTCGATAACCGTTCCTCGATTTTCGAGATCCGCTCCTCGATTTTCAAGAGACGGTCGGAAATTCCAGAATCGGTTGCCTTTGGTACCGCGGTCGCAGCAGGAGCAGCAGCAGCAGCAGCAGCGACTGCTTTTACTGGAGCAGGGGCTGGTGCTTGCACCGCTGCTTTTGCTGGCGCGGGAGCAGGTGCTGCACCGGCGCCGGCACTGGTTTCAGCAGTGGGGATTGGCTTCAGTTTACGGTCTTTACCAAGTGTGATGATACCACCCCAGTCGATCTTGGCAGCCTCAGTTGGTGCCTCTTGTTCAACTGTAACTTCTTCACGTGCTTTCGGCACGATGCGGTAAGATGCCCGCGTGTCCTCATCGGATGCCAGGTCGGCATTTGCAGGTGGTTTAGAAGCGGCGGGAGCTGCAGGTTGAGCTCTGCTCACAGCTGGAGTCGCAGCGGGTGCTGCGCTCGCTTGCAGCCTCGCTTGGACCTCTGGGCCCGGGGCGGGGATGCCACCTTGTTTCATGCGGCCCTCATTTGCTTGGGCTTCCTTCGTGAGGAACTGCACCGTTTTCATAATTTGATAGGGATTCAAGTTTGGAATTGCCGTTTCCTTGATCACGAAACCAACGATCAAATTACCGTTTAATTCATTAATGACTTGTGATGCCACGACGTCATTTCCCTTGATCAATCGTGCTGCCCACGAGTTCCCGACTTTTCCTACTTGAAGGCGGTATGAAGTGCCAGAAATTCCAAGTTGGCTCGAAAGTGGTGTAAAATTGGTTGACACGATGAATTCACGCTAATATTTGTGAAATAATCTTTTGAAATTCTTGTGAATCTAATTCCTAGATTTGCTGGAGATTTTTTAAAGTTCGTTTGTTGTAATTGAAAAAAATAGTTGATCGAGATTCGCACGTGGCGGAGGAAGCTCGCGCGTTGTGTCAATCGCGCTTTTCGGCGTTTGCGTGAATATTTTCTTTTTTATATGAGGATAATATTTATTTTTTTACCGATAAGGAACGCCCGAGCGTCCAGGTCTCGATCAAGAACTGTTTAACGAATAAATCGATTGCTTGCGTGTCATAGGAAAGCAGACCAAAAGGCTCGCTTTTTGAATTCACGCCGATGAACACGACACCACGATCAACGTTGATTCCGAACCGGTCTTCGTTATCGAAGCTCCGGAAATCGATATTATGCGTCTCGAGCGAGGTTAATGCTTGATACGTGTCAAGGTCGTGCTGGTTCTTCATATCGATGCGCGTCGTGATCATGATTTTCACGGATGGTTTCAACTTCAACAAATCGAACTCCTTCAAGTCCTTCATGGTCGGTAAGACGAGCATCACGCTGTGCATAGCTGTTTTAAGTAATTCATTGAAAATCTTGATGATGTTGTCCCGGCCGGTCACGATTCGTGTTGATGCAGAAGCGAGCTTCGATTGCTCTTCAAGCTTTCGTGCTTTCTCGTTTTCGCTATTCGCGATGGTTTCCGTCAAGCTCGCGTTGGCCTTTTCCAATTTTTCAATTTCCGTGGTCTGTTTTGTGATGCGCTCATCGAGCTTAGACTTTTCGATGCGCAAGGATTCGAGCTCACCTTGGGCGTTTTTCAGCGTTGCATCAAGTTTCTCGGTTTCACCTTGAGAACTTTTCAGCGCCGTAGTTTGTTTGGACTGAAGCTCTTCAATTTCGTGCTTGCTCGCTTGAACGCTCGATTCCAGCTGTGTCTTCTCTTTCTGGAGCTCCTCGCACTTTTTCTGGAACGCCAAGGATTCTTGCTTTGATCGCGTAGCAGATTCAGTCAGCACGTCCAACTTTGCTTTCGTCCTGAAGAGCACGTTGTCCTTGTTTTTCGACTCCACCATGGTCGACTCGATGGTGGAACGCAACCCTTCGATTTCCGTATCTCTTGCCTTGATAACATCGCCGATTTGGGCAAGCTGGTCCTTGATCTCGTTGAACGACGTGCTCACGGATGTTAATTCTTGATCTTTCGCCACGAGCGCGTTTCTCAGCTGCTCGACTGCCTGCTTGAGCTGGAAATTATCTTGCTCCAAAACGCCCGTCACCGAGCCATCCGAGGCATACGAGCTGGGGACCGCCGGCTGCATCGCAGGGGGCTCTGGTGGGGGGGGTAGCGATGCACTAGCGGGGCGCGCTGATGGTGGTTCGGGAGGTGCCGTGCTGAAAGAGCCACTACCAGGTAATGGCGATGGCGAATTCGGGAGATTTTGTGATGGAAACGAAGGAGGTTCCGATCTACTTCCTGAACTGGACGCTTTGAATGCTTTCCTGATCTCATCGATGCTTGGAGGGAGAGGTGGCGGCGGTTGGAGTCGTGGGGGGGATTTACGTTCGTCTTTCTTGTCACTCGTTGTAGTTCACCAGCAATAATCGAAGCATTTTAAAGCATGACGCTAAAAGCGCTAAATATAGTGCGCCAATATCAATATCAATTTAGTACTAAGCGTTTTAAAAACTTCGTCCCTAATGATGGAGCAGAACTAACCCGAGTTTCCATAACTTTTTTGGAAATTGGATCAACGACGCTTTTTTTTTCTAACCATGCGGGCGTTAGCGCGCAAGAATTCCCAGTATTTCCCCGGTTTCGCCGATTTTTTGAGTGACAGGGACTCGGGCTTATGCGACAAAGGGATAATGGGCTTCGGGAAATCGGACCGGTCAGTGAGCGGTGTACCGGTAAAGTTTCCATAGTAGATATACCGAGGATCTCTCATAGAATAGCCCGCTTTCGCCTCGATGTAAGTCTTCCATTTCCCGCTCACGAAACTGAAAAGTTCATCGACGTCTATGCCAGCCGCCTCCATGCCTTTGATTGGGTAAATCATTTTCGATGTCGTCTTCGATGTCTGACAGGATCGGTCACCGCCCATTGGTCGTGTTCGAAGTGGCCGGATCGAGCAAGTGATGGTTATAAGGAAAAAGGTTGATCTTATTATCCGAGCAGAATGTTCGAAATTGCGATTATATCTTTAAAAGATAAGCCATTGAATCGAGGGGATGGCAGTTATCACAAAAAGAGTGATCGCAGAAAGATGTAGATGTATTTCAATATTACTTTACTTGTCCAGGGAAAGATCATGGGCGTCGAATTATTTGCATGGGATCCATCTGGGAAGGTTATCAAGATAAGCATAGACTCGAACATAGCATGCCGCGCTATCGACAGTTTGTTTGTCAATTGGGATTATAAAGACATCTACGAAGACATGGGAATGAGGGGGTTTGATGCTGGGTCTGTTGGTGCTGAACGCCTTCTGTCCGCGATCGCAAAAATCGAGGATTTGGCTGAACGATACAAGGACGAATTGCGGAGTGCAAGAGATCAGAGCGAATTTCACGATGATGCCGAAACCGCGATAGATTACTTGCAAGAATGCGTCGACTAGATAAAACAGACAGGCAAGCATATCTATTTCACTACGGTTTGAGAGAGAAAAGAAATCCGAGGTTCCGAAATCAAACGGAAGGATTTTCTTCAAGCAATTCCGCGACCCGCTGCACTGCCCCGCCGTGCCGCCCAGCCAGGTTCCACGAGCGAGATACCGTCCCGTTCTTTTTCCACGAGAAGCATCCTTGTAAATTGTCTATTTACGAGGGACGACAAATCGGCCCTGGCGCTTTGAATAATGGCCGAAGACATCAGTGACCCTCATCTGGACATGATACGTGCCGGGGTTCTTGAATTCGTGTCTTGCCTTTATCTCGAGCGCGTGATCCTTCTTTGATTTAACATAGTACCAGCTTGGCTTGAAGAGGTCGGCCTCGGGATTCCAATCGATCGCTACGAAGTCGATCAAATCGAGTCCTTCTCGCACGATCCTCCCGCCTCTCTCGGCGGGCATTGCCACGGGCACGCGATACCCTAGAACGCTCAACTCGATCACGGTTTTTTCTACCTTTGCGTGTATTTCAATATCCGGAATCTCGAAAAAAGGCACGGATTTCAATTGCTGGAAGGTATCATTTCCAGCCATCAGATCGCATAGCATAATACTCGTCCCGACGATGCGAGCCTTGATCTCGTTGATCGACGGGATTTGCACAAGGCGCACATCGCGGTTGTGTTTTTTTCCGAGCAAGCCCGGGTTCTCTTCAAACCCGAGCTCCCATTCCCCCGCGAGAATGTCGAGAGGTTCCGCTGCGCCTCGCGTCGATGCTATAACCTTGCCGGCAAGATCAAGAGATGCCACGGTACCGGGGGGAATCACGTGCACCAGCCGGCCTTCCTTTCTACCGGAAGAACCCGAAGCTGCATCTAGAGGACTAGCACCGAGCAAGTTCAAGATAATTGCTATATATTCATCTCCAAGCCAAGCAGCAGCTATGCGATCACGCGCTATCCATATTGAGAACCCGGGTTGTTCCGGATCTGATGCGGGTTCGTCTTCTGATCCGTGCTTGGCTTGACACGAAACGACGAGCCGCTTGCGCGTGTTTTGGATGCCGGGTAGTGAGAGCTCGCAGCCTATCCAGCGACGGCCGAGACTTGCCGCGGCTTCCAGCGTGGTCCCGGAACCGCAAAAGAAATCCGCAACGAGATCGTTGGGGTTGGACGAGACTTGAACGAGCCTTTGCAAGAGCTTGAGTGGTTTTTGGGTGTCGAAATCGAGACGCTCCGTGCTTCCGCCCATCACCCCGCCGATATCCAAAAAAATGTCGTTGAGTTTCATGCCGCTGCTCTCGTCGAGATATTGCTTCTTTTGCGGCAGTGCACCTTCCGATGGCTGGAATACCATGCCTTTTTCATGGTAGTGCTGCATCTTTTCCTTCGTGTACTTCCAGACTTTCGTGAACCCGAGAAATTCATACGTTAAACGTGGCCTGTTCGGGTTCGGGTTGATCACCGGGTTTAAAGCGAACCGCCGGCCTTCGGGAATCTCGCCGTTTTCAAGTTGATCCTTGGTTAGTTTGATATTGCGACCATCCGGCCTTTCGACCCAGCAGAAGTATTTCTTCAATCG
>JAUQYW010000671.1 GCA_030587525.1 Candidatus Sigynarchaeota archaeon
AAACAAGCACTGGAACATCGGATCTGAAAGTATACAACGGGCAGGATTATTTCCTCGTGGAGCAGCAAATCAACCTCGATGATATGGGTGGCTTGAAGCTCTACAATGCGAGTTTCCAATACGTTTTGTACAAGAACGGTAGCATGTTGATGAACTATGACTTCGTTACGATTAATTTCCCAGTGACCGAATCCATAGGACTCAATTTTGGCGACGGCAACTATTATACGCCGTACCAGTTTTCAACGGACATCACCCACAAATCCCTACGATTCGATTATGGGTTTGCCAACAGCACCCGAATTGCCAACTATTCCGTGTCCCCGGCATCAGGCTCGCAAGTCACCGCTTTCAACTTCACGCTCGTCTATCAAAATCTCGAGAACCGTGCACCGTACACCATCACGCTCACCTTCGATAACCAGAACTATACTATGAATGCGGTGGCCCCTGCAGACAAAATTTTCGTCGATGGTAAGAATTACAGCCTCGTCTTCCAGTTCCTCGCGCCCGGCATTCCTCACAACAACAGCTTCCACGTCACCGGGCCCGATGGAGATTGGCATTCCCCACTGTTCACCACGCCGGTCGTCACTTATAACAACAGTCATACCCCGACGATCGAAGCATTCAGTATGGAACCAGCGCAAGCGCAGCAAGGCTACAGTAACTTCTCGAACGTTTCAATACAGTTCACGTACAAGGATCTCGATAATGACGCCCCAGCCAACGTCAGCCTCGTCTTCAACGCGTCCAACGTGATGCATACCTTCAGTGCTCAGAAAAAGAACGTGAACGACAGTCTCTATTTCGATGGATGCCAGTATCGCTTGTACTTGAATTCCACCAACACCACATTTCTCTACAGCGCGTGGTCAGCCTATGCCGTCGCCAACGACTCTTCCAATGCCGTACGCTATCCGGGGAATCTCTCGCAATGGATTCAAGGGCCGTCATGGGTCGTGCCAATGAACTATTCTGCAAGTAAGGTCTATATATTCGAATCTTACGACTTAACAAGCCCGACCGAAATAATTGCCATGAGATCGATCGATCTTCCTTTCTCGTTTCCATTCTACGGGATCTTGTATAATAAGCTCGTGTTTTCATATGACGGGTTTATCCGGTTCACGGATAATATGGCTTCAACGCTCCCCGTTCCGGGCTCGACAAACCTTACGTCCCGGCTCTCGATCAACTTGCTTGGGGAAAAATTTTACTTCTGGACTTCTTATCCGTACAGTACTATCGAGTATCAAGCATTTCCCGACAAAATCGTGTTCGATTTTTACAATATCTGGTATCGGAATCCCCCTGTGAATGGCACTTCTTACCATTTAGGAGATTTCCAGCTCATCTTGCACATCAACGGGGATATCGTGTTCAGCTTCTTCGATTTGCGCCACGTCGTTCCCGGGGGCGTGAACCTTGGAAACGGGATCCATTACACGTTTCTTCCCGCAACCCAGCAAGATGCCCCGATGACCAATTGCACGTTTAAGTTCAGCCCGCTGCGTGTTAATCTAGGTGTGGAAACAAGCGCGATCTACACTTTACCGTTAATATTCAATAGTACTCAACAAATTCCATTTAAGGTACAATATAAATCCCCGGCAAACGTGCCGGTGGTTAAAGCTTATTACATCGTTGAAGGAAAGGATTTTCACGGGACGGTTTATGCACCTATAACGGGTGTGTTGGCCTTCGAATATGGAAATTTCGTCAATTACACGACTGGTGCTAGGCTAACGCTTAATCGAGACTTGCCCTCTGGTGTTTACAACATTACCTACCGTCTTCTCGATATTTACCAGACACAATTCTTTACGGTTCCGTTCCAGATCACGGTAAATGATCCTCCTATCTATGCAGTGGCGAATACACTGCCGGCATATAGTAGTGTTGGACGTAACTTTACCATTATGCTCACCTATTCAGATAATGAAAGCGTGGAACCGGAATATTTCCGCATTCAGTGGGACGGGATCAATTATACGCTGGCTCCAAGCACGACCAATTTTTCAACAACGGTACTCTATTCAATCACCTTCAACCTCACCCACGGCACCCACGTGTATTCCGTGTTCTTGAAAGACAAGTACCGGCTAGAAGAGCAGCATGTTTTCACAAGTAAAACCATCATCGTGAAATACCTTCCTATAATTACGATTCTCGTCGCTCCACCAGCGAATATCTATGCCCCGGGTACTTTTCAAGTCAAGGTAAGAATCACGAGCCAAGAAACGAGTTTCTCGTTACTCTCAAAGAAGATTTTCGTGGATTATGTCACAAGCTTCCAATTAAATGAAGATTTTTCATCTGGAAATAGCATGTACATCGCTGACGTGTACTTGGGCGAGGGCAACCACGTGCTGACGATCGTCATCAGCGATGGGTACAACACGGTCTCGATGGAGATCGCTACTGTCACCGTGATCAACTTGCCCTTGATCCTCAGCATCATCATTTCAGCTTCAGTCGCAGCCACGATCGTCGCCGTGGTCCAAATCCGGAAGAATAAAGTGAAATATACCCAAACACAACAGTTAAAGAAACAAATTCTTGCAAAAAAGCCAGCCCGCCGGGAAATCGAAGAGACCGCTGAGGTAAAGCGCAAGGAGCGACAGAAAGAAGTGGATGAAACCGGCGCCGTCGACACGATCCAGGCCACGGCGTCCGCGGTGAAAAAATCGGCAGCCGTGAAGAAGGCCACCGGCGCGGCTCCTGCCCAAAAGGAAGCCCCGCTAAAAGTCGCCCGGCCGAAACCAGCCGCTGCATCCCACGCCCAGCCCAAGGACAAGTCAAAGTTCGCGCCAAAACCCACAGACTCGGGCACGATCATCAATCGCACCATTTTGAAGGAATACATCGAACGCATGCGGAAGGCAGGAGAGAAGGAACTCCATTACATCAAGATCAAAAACGACCTCAACATCATCTCGCAAAACAAGAGCAGCAAGCTGTACCGGTTGTTGCAAGAACTGGTGTCCGACAACATTCTCGTGCGCAAAGGATCAAATTACATCATCGTGGGATAATTTCGGAGAATATCACGAAAAATATAGGCATTTAAACAATCCGATGCATCCCGGGCATAATTTATCCGATATACGATTGCCTGTCCTTTGCAGCATCGGAATCGGTTAAATCACCCGCTGATTTGGACCTTTTTTTTATGTCATTAAGAATTTTCTCGATTTCCTTGCTCTCCTTTTCGATGGCAGAAAAATCGAACGGAAACTCGAAATATTTGCTCAAGATTTCAAGGACTGCTTTTGCCGCCCTGGGATCCCTTTTCACGACGGGTATGGTTTCTACTAGCAGGCAAACGCCGGGGATTCCCAGGATCGTGCCAAAGGCAGGGATGACACCATTCGCGCCAGAAATGATTCCTTCTTCCATCACGCGCATAATATCCTTGTCCAAGGCAACGAATTCATTGATGACACGGTCCCCGGTTCCAGAAACGTGTACTTTGGGATAATCATCTGGGTTTTCCGTGACATAGGCACCAATGCTCAATATCAATGAAAGATGCAACCGTTTTTTCTCGACCAAGAAATTCAAGAGCTCGTCGACGAAAATGAACATGCCATTGTTCGAGGCGGGCTGAAATTCTCCCGTGACGATGAAAAAGCGCTTGTTCTCGGTGGGCTTGGCGTAGTAGACTTGCACCGAAGGAAGGACCATTTTACCAGCCTTTTCAACCAATACCTGGCTCGGCAAGTCGTCGAAATAGATCGTGCAAACGAGATCTGCCTTGAAATGGTCCTTGATAGCATCTGCTGCGATTTTCCCGATCGAACCGATCCCCGCCATACCCGATATCAAGATTATGTCTTTCCCTTCTATATCCAGCTCCAAATCCTTGAATGCAGTTGTTTCAATAAACTTTATCATGGTTCCACGATTCTTAGCGATTATTGGAGATGAAGGTGTTAATCGTTAACATAAGAAGGGATTTCAACCTATAAGAAGGCATTCGTTTTCAACCAAAATTAAGCCTTCCTTCACCGCGTCTAGCATAACTTGGATGCGATCTCCGGCGAGATGATATGTCTTTATTGCGCGGTGGACAGCATCGATAGTACCTTGCTCATACCCGGCAACGCGATACCGCGAGATGCCGATGATGACCGTGCCACGAGGCAAGCCCTCGATGGATGCACCTGCAACGCCGCTGGTCGCGAGCGAAATGAAATGATCCGGCAACGCAATGCTGCCCTCGTTGGTTTCTCCAATCACCTTGAAAAACCGTTTGGCCATGCTCATCATCATTTCACCGATGATGGCTTCGGACACGGTCCCTACCGCCTCGATATCCTTAAGCGGGATATTGCAAAAACTCGATTTTCCTAATGTGGAATAGAGAACTTGCGACGCGAACAAGACTTTCGAGCATCCATCGATTCGTGTCAAGAACGAAGCTATCGTGCCACCAGTGACCGACTCCGAAATACCGAGCATGCATTTTTTCCGAGCGAGGACATCGACCACGCGGGCACTCGTGTCCAGGATTTCATGAGACAGCGTTTCAAACTTATTCATAATAGACCCAGATTAAATTGAACTACCACGCCCTAAAGGACGTGGATTCTTCTTTCATCGACCCGTGCCATCGAGGGAACTGGTCTTGCCGGGTTTCCAGAAGCGTTGATTCCCGCCGTTCCAGCGGTACTGTTGGTTGTTGGTTTGATGACCTTTATTCCTTTCTCCGAAAGGATGCGCAAGCCCTCGCGCTTGATGTTGGTCGCCGCGTTCACGTCCCGGTCGTGCATCGCGCCGCAAGACGGACATGTCCAATGCCGGTTTCCATTCCTTCTCGGTTTTTCGCTGGTTCCCGATGCTCTTGCCGTGATCCCGGTAACATGCCATTCGTTCGGCCAGCATCGCGTTCCAGATGAACCGCTTGCAACCAAACGTCTTGGCAAGCAATGCAGCCTGATCCGCGGTCGGGTAGAGGCGGATCTTGAACGCCCGGTCGATCTCCATTGCTTGTTTCCATCGCGCATGGATTTATCGATGACGGGGTGTGTTGAATTTCTGGAGAGCACCTTGGCGCGACATGTCTTCCCGTCGTATCCACGGCCCGAAGGCCGTGGTCTTTGTGGGATTTCGTGATAAATTGAAAAAGATTTAATCTTGCGTGTATTTACGAACTTGATAAACCGGGACACCAGCGCTCGAACAACGAGCTGATCGAAGTGAAAACCGCCCGCAGATTGCAAGGAATGTCATATGCCATTCGTGACATCGCTGTCATTGGCGATGAATTAGCGCGCAAAGGAAAGAAAATCTATTACTTGAACATCGGGGATCCCGTGAATCCAGAAGTTTCCGACTTCAAAACCCCGGATTACATCATCGAAGCGCTAGCGAAGGCAGCAAAAAAAGGGTATAACATGTACGGCAATTCCCTGGGGGTTCAAGAGCTTCGTGAGAAAATCGCCATCGAGGAAAACCACCGGAATGGCTTGTCTCTCGTGCCAGATGACATATTACTCACGAGCGGCGTGTCGGAAGCCATCTTCTTCGTGGCCGCGGCGCTCATAGAAGAAGGGGACGAAGTCCTTGTTCCCGGGCCGGTCTACCCGCCATACATCTCGTATGCTAACTTCTTCGGAGGTAAGCCAGTGGAGTACAAGCTTGATGAGACCAAGGATTGGCAGCCCGATATCGATGACTTCGCGAGCAAGATCACCAAGAAGACGCAATTTATCTTACTCTGTTCGCCAAACAATCCGACGGGTGTCCTTTACAACGAGCAATTCATCAAGGAGATCGGGAAGCTGGCGGCAGATTACAACATTCCTCTCGTTTCCGATGAAATTTATGATCAAATCTTGTTCGAAAAGTACAACTCGTACAAGTGCCACGTCTCCATCTTGAAAAACGATTTACCCATCATTGGCATGAACGGATTTTCCAAAGCCCATTTATCCACTGGATGGCGCCTCGGGTACATGTATTTCCACGACCCCCAAGGAAAAATGAAGCAAGTCAAGCAAAGCATCGAGGCACTCGCGCGCATCCGCCTCTGCGTCAATGTCCCGGCGCAATATGCTGCCATCAAGACCATGGAACAGCCCAAGGAACACACGAAGATCATGGTCGAAAAGCTCTGGAAACGGCGGGATTATTGCATAAAGAGGCTTCAAGAATTCGATGGCATTTCATGCGTCGTGCCTGACGGTGCATTCTACCTCTTCCCGAAACTCAAGTTTCTCGACCAGAAACGCGGCCCTTGGAAGGATGATAAAGAATTCGTCTTGGATTTACTCAAGGAAACGGGCATCATGATGGTCTATGGCTCCGGATTCGGTCAATACGGTGTGAATCACTTCCGCATGACTTTCCTCCCGCCGATCGAGGTCCTGGAAGAAGTGTTTAACTTGTTCGGCGCTTTCTTGAAAAAACGGCTCAGTTGAGAATAAAATTTCTCGGGCATACTACCACTTACAAACCCGGGGGTATCACAAATGGTCGGGATACAAGACCTCAAGAACGCGATCAAGCAGGAACCAATCAACATCGTGACGCATAACGATCCCGATGGCTTGCTAGCAGCAGCAATATGCACCCGGGGCTTGAATGCGCTCGGGGCCGATGACATCGACTACGTTTTTGAAAGCCCGTCAACGATCCAGCAAAAAAAATCCCGGTTCTTGGACCCCGAAAGTGATGATTTCATTGGCGGATTCATCATTATCCTCGACCTTCCTTACCACGAGCTCGCAAGAATCTGGATTGACCACCACGCATCCGAGCTCGATGCGAAACCTGCGCCTGGCACGTTGATCGTCGTTCAAGACACGAGCAAGTGCGCGGCGACGCTTGTCTATGATTTTTTCAAGAATCAACTTGGAGTCAAGGAAAAATTGTGCGATCCCGGCTTTCTCGAATACGTCGAAGCAAGGGATATTGGTCGTGCCTTGAAAATCAATGTAAAGGACTACGAGGTATTTTCTTTAGCGATACTTGAGGATCGTGATGATTATAATTTCTTTTTCGATATAATAGATGTGCTTGTAGAGGATTTGAACCCGAAGCGCTTGGCACAAGACGCAAAGGTCATGCTCAAGGCAAAGAAGCAGAAAAAACAGATCAACAAAGGAATCGAACTCTTGCACAACATGTCCGTCGCAACTGAGAGGGATGAATATTTCCACCAGATCGACAAGGAAAGCGATAAAGCCGTGGATGATGCATCCAAGAAACGAGTTTTCTTTTATAAAAAGTGTTTATTCTTCGATTTCAGTGATCTCGACAATCCAAATAAAGAACGCGAGTATGGTGCTGTGATCCCTTATTATATCATCGAGCCCGAGCTGCAAAAGCAAAACGTGCAATATTCCTTCTTACTCGTCTACCGAGGCGATGAAAAAACCGGTGAAATCCATTGCACGATCAGTATTAATCAGGCGAATGCAGACCTTGTGAAGAATTTTGACGTGAGTGAGTTTGCAAAGCAAAAAGGTGGCGGGGGTCACCGGTTTGTTTCTGGGTTTAGCATAAGTCCAGAACAATTTCTCCCCACGATCTCGCATTTGCTGGATTTCTTCAAGGTGGAATGAGCCCGGGAGATGAATCCCACGGGAATGACCTTCCCCGTGAAACTATAAAAAGGATTGTCAACAAGATACAAGCAAGTATCAGTCTTGGTGATATTGATTTCTGTCAAAGAGATCCTCGCATTCGAGAAAAAAATCGCGAGCAGTCTTGTCGAGGATAATGACCTCGCCATGGCCTATGTCAATTTCGCGAATGAGCTCGCGAAGGAGAAGAAGATGGATCCAACAGGTCCAGCTTTCATAGCACTCCATATGTTTCAATCCAAAAACGATTCAAGCGGAATCGTGCAGGCTTGTATGGTCATCACGAACCATTTGTTTAATGACGGCCAATACGAGCACGCTTTGAATTACTTGAAGTTGGCCGAGGAACAAGTCGCTGGAGATGAAAAATCCCCGTTGCTTGCATATGTCTTAAATAAAATCGGTTTTGTTTACTTCCAACTCAAAAAATTTGACGATGCGATTGTTGCATTTGGCAATTGTGTCGATATGCTTGAAAATTTAGGGGACTCGGGTTCACTGAATGAGCTCCCGAAAATCTATTGCACATTAGGCTTCATATATCAAGAACTCAAACAAAGCGAGCGTGCTAACGAGATGTTCCAAAAATCGGTTAGCGTTGCACGGATGGCTGGAAACGAGGCCGAAGCTCGGAAGTACGAATCTTTTATCCTTTGATCTTCTTCCTTCTCAGAATAAAGGCTTAGAACGTTAGTTAGGAATAAAATTTGTAAAAAAAAGTCTTTTAAACACGCCGACCACGCCGACCGCCTTTTCGCCGGCACCCATCGTGTGGTTCGGGCGTCACTTCCTCGATCCGCAAAATGCGTAGGCCAGACCGGGACAGCGCGCGCACGGCAGATTGGGCGCCAGGACCAGGTGTTTTTGCACTGGAACCACCAGGGGCGCGAACGAGGACGTGAATCTCCTTGAGGCCTTTATCTTTTGCGATGCGAGCAGCCCGGAAGGACGCTTGCATTGCTGCATACGGGGAAGCCTCGTCACGCTGTGATTTCACGACCATGCCGCCGGATTGGCGTGCGATCGTCTCAGCACCGGTTAAATCGGTGATCGTGATGATCGTGTCGTTGTACGATGAATAAATATGCGCCACGCCTTGGAAATACGGTTCTTTCCGGCGAGCGAACAGCTTCGGCATGACATGCTGCGGTTCCTTCTTAGGTTCAATGACCTCGGGTTTTTCCTCGGCCGGCACCTCGTCAACCTGCTTAGCATCGGCTGGTGCTTCTTGAGGCGTTTCAATGTCCTTTTTTTCTTCGCTCATTGCTTAGCATCCTCCTCAACCTTGGCAGGTTCTGGGCCGGTGGCTTCTGCGATCAACTTTCGCATCGGGTGATCAGCTTTGTTGAATGGCGAGTCAGCTGCATAGCTGACCAAGCTTTCCTCGCTCTTGAGCACGAGGTGGCTCGGTGAACTCACGATCTGGCCATCAATCGCGATGTGCTTGTGCGTGATCATTTGCCGGGCTTGCTCGATGGACTTGGCCAGGCCTTTCTTGAGCACGAACGTTTGCAATCGCCGGTTGCAGATATCTTTCAAGCTGAGGTTCAAGATATCATCGATGGACTGCTGGCCGGCTTCGAGGACACCAAGACGCTGGGCGCGCTTGACCAACTTTTCTCGTGCCTCCACTCTCTGGTCCTCTGTCTTTGCCTGGATTTCACGGCCTTGCTGGCGCATCTTGGACAAGAAGGTGCGGTGCCTCCAGATTTCACGCTTGTTCCGCAAGCCGTATTCACCAACCAGCTTGAGCTCTTCCTCGAGCCTGTTTTTATCCCACAATTTCGTTGGGGTCTTGTATTTCTTGTGCAGTCTTCTGGGATCTCCCATTATTTACCACGCTCTGTCATCACAAGATCCATGCAAGCATTTGCTTGAGTGTATGGTGGAACGTATAACGATGCAAGTTCACTCGCCTTTCTTTTTGCGAGCGACACCGATGATCAGGCCACCCCTGCCCGTCGTGCGTGTTCTCTGCCCACGAACTTTTAAATTCAGCGCGTGGCGGATACCCCGCCAGCACTTGATCCTGCGCATACGATCGACGTCGAGCTTGTTGATGTACGAGAGATCGGAGGATGTGATGTGGCGATCCTCGCCTGTACGGTAATCTTTCCGGCGATTCAACATCCAAATAGGTATATTATATTTTAGCGGATTCTTGGCAATATCCTCGATCTTCGCGATTTGTTGCTCTGTCAGGTACCCGACGCGCATCTTTGGATCAAATCCAGCTAACCGCACAATGAGCTGAGCATATCGAAGACCAATACCTCGTACTTGGGAAAGCCCAAACACGATCAAGCGGTTACCATCAACGTTCGTGCCGAGAACTCTTGTGATTTCCTTGAATTCTTGTTCAGACATAAGCTCTATCACGAATTCCTAGACTTCGTGTCTTTGAAATCTTTATTCGTCGATCAAGCGTTGGCCGCTGTGTGGAAATGTAACGTCGAACGCGTTGATCAAGCAGATTCAATGAGCTGCTTTAAAAAAAGATTGCCTCGAATGCCATAAAATCGTTCTCCAAGCAAAAATTCCAAGCGTGCTTCCCTAAAACATGGAAATCAAAAAACATATTGGATGTGAATGACTACATAACACGCCATGAATGATATATCCATCACGCTGCTTGACTCGGTAAAAATCGACTGGGGCCGAGGCATCACGTCCGATCGCCTTGATATGCTCAAGAAAAGCGTGAACGATGCACTCGCCACGTTTACCATCGAATATAATATCGAGGAAATTAAGAAAGAAAATACGATTTCACTCCGCGTCACGTTAAAAGGGGAGGACGCACAAGCAGCACGCAATTTTCTCAAGCTCAAGCACGGGGCCAGGGTAATGCTCGTGGATTTAAAAGCAGGAGACACGGCCCAGCGTGGAAAAGTCGATGCATCGGGATCGACGGGTTTCGGCTTGTTCTTCGACGTTGGCTTGGAAGATAGAAACGCGTTGTACCCACTCTATCGAATGCGCGAGCAATTAACTGATGGGAAGAAAATTCCAGCCCGAAAACTCGCGAAGCTGTTCGGATTCTGCGATGATTATGGCCTTCCTGTAACTGTCTTGGAAATCGATGATAAATCCAGGGTTTCCGTGGAACTCGACCAACGCATCGTGGATGAGTTCAAGTCGTGGCGCGAGGATGGCCTTGACCGCGTGTTTTGCCACGGCGCATCGATGGACAACGTCAAGAAAGCCTTGGCGAAATCCGGCGCGAAAAAGGAGCACGTCATGGTCCAGGAAACCGGCTTTCTCGATTGCATCATCACGTGCGACAAGCAAACGAACGGCACCGGCATCATCACGCTCATCGGACCCCAACTTCCCCAAGCAAAACTAGCCGTTTTCAATGCTAGCGGCATTAGCGATGCATTGAGATGAACGTTTCATAGAAGCGCTAGTGCCTTGTTCAATTCATAGATAAGGATCGACGCGGAACCCAACGCACCGATGTCTTGGTCAACGACTTTCACGGAATCTCCCGATTCTAGCTCCTTCTTCGTCAGACCCGACACTTTCCCGCCACCAAACACGAACGCTATCTTTTTATCCCCCTTGATCATGGTTGCCACGTCCGTGAAGTTAAGCCTCCCCTGGAGTGCATATTGCGGGGGCGTGAATATGTATATCTTGTCAGGAACGATGACCTCCTTCACGTCGTCAATATCTCTCAAGACGAGCAAATTTTTCTGCATCTTGAAACAATCCTTACTAGCGACTTCGATACCGCCCGAGGACCCGCCCATGACGCGGGTCAATATCAAGTTGTCCTTGTCGAATCCCTCTATGACGATTCTCGTGAACTCCTTGATGACACGAGCGGAATCCGGCGCGTGAAGTATGAAATAGACGTTTTTCCATCCCATTATCATGATCTCTTGAATAATTGGCCATAATTTTTCGATGATCGTTTTGAAAGTAGTAGAATGGACGGGGCGAGATTTGAACTCGCGACTTCAACGGTGTAAGCGTTGCATTATTCGGTGTTTCGGGTAATTCCCTGGCATCCTTAACCGAGCTAAATCACCCGTCCAATGTAATTTTTATAGTGTCTTCCGCTTTTTCATTTCATGCCTCGGTTTTTGGCGTGAGCATGTGGTATGGTTCCGTACTCTGACATAATGTTTCATGCAATATGAATCCATTCAAGGTCGAAGACGTGCTGTCTGGTAATATTTTTGAGGACGAGTTTTCTCTTCTTATACATCGAACACGCACCAACCGGAGACGAATCAAGTGGACTCGATCACGATTGACGGGGTTCAACTCTTCTTGAGCAACCCGACCACGCTTGAAATGGACTGGATCGGGCAACCAGACGTGATGGAACAATTACTTGCCGCGTGGGCCACGATCCACGAGGCAGACTTGCCCATGTGCCCGAGAATCCTTGGACAACCCGGTTCTGGAAAAACGACGCTAGCATACGCCGCAGCAAAAAAAATCAACAAGGAGGTCTACATCTTCCAGTGCACGGCAGACACGCGGCCGGAGGATCTCATCATCACGCCGGTCCTCGGGTCGAAACAAGAAATCCGGTACCATGCCAGCTCGCTCGTGACCGCCATGATTAAGGGCGCGATCTGCATATTGGACGAAGGAAACCGCATGCCAGAGAAATCATGGGCATCGCTCGCGCCCTTGCTCGATAAACGGCGGTATGTCGAATCAATCCTTGCCGGCATTCAAGTTAAAGCCCACCCGGACTTCCGTGTTTGCGTGACGATGAATCAAGATGCATCCGTGTTCGAAATTCCGGATTACATCGGTTCCAGGCTCCAGCCGAAAATCACCGTGACGTATCCTAGCCGGGAAAATGAAATTGCCATTCTCAAGTACAACATTCCTTTCGCCCAAAAAGAGATCATCGAATACGTCGTTGATTTCTTGCAAAAAGCCCATAAAGCCGACGCCGCATATTCAATCCGAGACGGGGTGAACATTACACGGTTTATGTTGAAACTGGCTGCAAAGGAGGACCATCCAATGACGAGCGACGAGATGAAATCGTATTTCAAGCTCGCGACAACCAAGGTATTGGATGAAGACGCGCTTGACGTCCTCGATGGAACGAAAAAGCGGAAAAAAATCTCGTTCCCGGGAGAAATCAACAAGCAACTGTTCAAGATTGACGATCTTATCGATAAATTGGATCATGGTCCTTTTGATGGTGATGATGATGACGACGAGGATAACACCGGTGTTGCTGATGCGCGGGGTCAACCTGCCAGGAAAAAGAAGAAATGAATCGCGTGGAAATGCACGATGAACAGCGCTAGCGTGAAGATCATTCCGGTGTACCACGGCCGGGTTAACTTCGCGAAACTCGTTTCCACGACTTTCCAGGAGTTCAATCCGGACCGCGTTGCCGTGGAACTTCCCATAGATCTAAAAGAAACAGTTTTAAAAGCGGTTAATCGCCTTCCGGTGCTCTCCATCGTTGGATATGTCGAAAACGAGCAGGCCCTCGATGAAATCTTGCGCCGATCGGATGATCAAAATCCCGAAAACAAATCTGAACCAGGCAAGGATCAATCGAACACAATTCCTGCTGCAGCCTTGAGCTCGAGATACACGTTCATTCCCGTTCATCCCGCAGATCCCATAATAGAAGGCATACGCCTTGCGCTGGAGGGCAATAAAGAAATCGATTTTATCGATTTGGTATTGGATAACTATAATCCAATAGAATATGAGCTCCCAGATGATGAAACTCTCGAATATATTGATGATTTTTCGAAACTCCAGGAACTAATAATGGATTACCTTCCAAGAAGTGACCGGGGTAGCGTGGATTACGACCGCGAGCTCTGCATGGCCTCGCGGCTTCATGATCTCGCGGAGAGCGGGCAAAAAATCTTGTTTATTACCGGGTTTGCCCATGCAAACCGGATCAAGGAATTCCTCGAAACCAACACGCGGGTTGACGTGGTGGACCCGTATGCACATAAATACCAGCAAATCTTCAACGTGGCGCCCATTTCTTCCGATCTGATCATCGACGAGATCCCCTACATCGAATATTTGTACGAACTCACCCGGATTTTGCGGCTCAAAAAAGAAACACGGCAAGCCGTGATCGACAACGTAGCATCCGCCAAGTTCGATTTTTTCAAGGAAAGCGAGAAATACCTGGAACAAGAGAAGAAAGATCAAGATCGGGATCAAGACGCCGACGAGGAAGAAGAAGATGCCAAAAGCCAATCGACCATAGATGATCGCTGGATCCAGGTTCTAAAGCGCGTCACGTCCATCGAGGCGGAGTTTCTCGATAACAAGACGTTTTCCAAAAAGGACGCCCTCACCATGCTATTCGAGGTCTCGAGTACCGTATATCAAGATTATTATTTCCGCGACCCGGTGTCCGCGTTCAAATCGAAATCGATGATGCAATACTTACGGAACTGGGCCATCATCCGCGAACGTCTTTTCCCGTCGCTCGACCAGGTCGTAATGACGGCAAAAAATTTCGTGAACGATGAGTATGCAAGTGTTTTGCTCGACTTCGCGCGCATGTATCCCTTCATCGACATGGCGGGGATGTACCCAGCGGTCTACCACGACGTGAACAACCAGGTTCTCGGCCCCGGTAATATCTTGTTCAAGAGCCGTGAATCATCCAAGCACCGTTCCTGGATCCAGTTACCCATCAAGCGACGGCCCATGGAAAGGAGCCCTGGCCAATGGCAACGTGCATGGGATGATGACTCGCTCGGCATGTGCTCGTTCCCTCCCGAGGACAAAATCGAGGAAGATTTCTTCAACCAGATGCGCGTAAAGACCATCTCGATGCTCGAGGAAAAACACGTGAAAATCCACGAGTTCAAGGATTCACTCATGGATGGCGTCGAGTTCAGGGAAACCATGCGGAAAAGAATCCTTGGAAAATTGTATGTCAAGGAGATCATTCCGGTGATAGGTAAGGCAGGAAGCGTTGTCATCGTGTTCGATCCGGACGAGAAACGCCGGTATGGAAACCAAATAACGTGGTGGGCCGAGCACGATCAAGAATCAGATATGGCTTTTTACGCGACGTTTCCCGAGGAAAATCTCATTGGTCCAGGCATCGCCAGGATAGAGCTCGGCGGTCTGGTCTCCATCTTTCCCCCGAAACACATCCCGGAAATTTGGCATTACTTTTTCCAGGAAAAATCATCATTCAAGAGAAGCGAGATATTGCTACTCGCTGCCATTCACTTTTCCGATGAAAAATTCATTCCCTACGTCGCTAATGATCCCCCTTCGAAACGAATTGAAGGCATAGCAAATGATTTTAATAAAATGATCGTGCACATACCCTTGTGGAAAATGAGCGGTGAAACGCTCGACCGGGTGAGATATATTCACGTGTTGATGAGCAAGAACGTGCGATCATATGCCAAGGATTATATCTTCCTATGAAGGGGCGATTTCACGAAGTCGGGTCAACGGGTTTTATCCCTTGAGATACCAGGTCATCAATGAATTCCTTGAGCTCGAAGAAACCGCGCTTCTCTGCTTCCATGAAACAGAACAATCGTTCGGATTTCTTTCCCGTCTTTCCGATCAAGTTTCCCAGGTTGTACCACAGCTCGCCGTCGGATCGATCTGCGATGACTGCTTTTTTATATAGGACCAGGGCTTCGTCATTACTTCCTTGGCTTTCTTTCACGAGTCCCAAGTTGTTGAGCGCATACGCATTTGCTGGATTGGCTTCGATAGCAAGAACAAGGAATCGTTCTGCATCGGCAGGGCGTTCCGCTTTGATCGCATTCATACCAAGATTGGTCAAGACTTCCGACTTTGCCTCACCCTGGCTAAGGTTCAATGCTTCCTTGAAGGTAATTTCCGCTTTCTCATAATTCCCGCGCATGAAATGAAGGTTGCCGAGGTTTATTCGGGACAAGATGTTCCACGGCAAGATGTCTACGCTCTTGAGAAAATGCGCCTCGGCAGCATCGAAATTGCCCTCTTGATACTCGCGGTACCCGGCGAGGTACTCTTCGAAACTCGTATCAACCTGATCCGGAGTAGGTGTGCTGGGAACATTATCGCCACTGGTAACGTCAGCTTTAAGTATTATCTCCATGGCATAAAGATCCGCGAGATTTGCCCAGCTTTTTAGATCATTTGCCGATCCTTTCAGTTCTTTCTTGATCGATGCGATGGATTGCTGGATGCGAACCAGGTTTGCAGCCAAATCACTGCGTGTCGGAGTATCTTTTAGCTTGCGCCCAGCACCTTTGTTATTGCCATCTGATGCAAGAGTTTTTTCCTTCGATCCAGCTTTTTGCTTTCCGTTCACGTGGTTCAACTGCCGCGGCGAGAGCTTTTAGATACATGTAACAAATGACCAGTTGACCATTTAAGAAATGCATGCGGTCTCGATCATCGACCAAACTAGGCGAATTTCGCTTGGAACGACCACTATGAAGGAAAAAAGAGCCATCGTGACGCTGTGCATCGGAGAAACTGCGGATGGCTTCGCAAGGTATTCCCATCCAGCCATGAATCTCTATGCCAACAAAGTGCATGCGGATTTCGTCAAGCTCGACCAGCCCAAGATAAATTTCAACGCCCCGACGCATTTTCGGCCGGTTTTATTCGAAAAATATCAGGTCTACGACGTGCTTGAGGCCTATGACCGTGTCTTGTTTCTCGACACGGACATTTTGATAACGCCGCGGGCACCCGACATCTTCAAGGTAGTCCCGCGTGGCAAGATCGGGGGTGTGTTCGAGGACTTTGGTACAGAAGAAGAACACAGGCGGATCCTTATACGGAAAGTACAAGAGGCTCTCGGTGACATCGGCTGGAAGGAGGGCTTCATGAATTCAGGCGTGTTTATTGTTTCAAAAATGCACCGAAATGCGTTTCGATTATTTAAGGAATATGGCTTCTATGATGGCGAATACGAGCAAACAAACACGAACTGGTACATGCGGAAAGCAGGCTGTGAAATCGTGAACATCGACTACCGGTTCAACTTCATGGGGCTAATGCGCGTGTACTATGGGCCAATGCACCGCGATGCATATTTCATTCATTACGCAGGTGGCGGCATTTTCCCATGGGTGCCGCGGATCGAACAGATGAAAAACGATTATGAATTTTTTTATGAGAGCAAAAATACGAAATCTTTTGAAGATACTTGAAGAAATGATAAAAATAAAGAAATAAGCAATTTAAGCGATGGTAAATTTCACGAAAAACTCGATGGGCCGGTCCTGGTAGATTTTAACCGTGAGTTTATGCTCCTCACCCACCTTCCAGCCCGGGTTTGGTACCCAGATGATGTATTTCTCTCCACGATCCACCTTAACACCGATCGATGACTTGTAATTGGATTTATCGTATTTTTTCCCCTTTGCTTCCACCATGAACTTCTCCCAAACCGGAGGATTACCTTTTCCTGCGATGGTCTTCCCGTTCTCATCGATCAGGTCAAAGTGGTTGTTAGGACTATCTTCGGGCATTTTTTGAACGTCCAAGGGGCTGATGACATTTGTCACGACGATTTTCAAGTATTCAACGTTGTTGACTTTCTCGATCTTGAATGCATCGGGGGGAAACATCTTTTTCAGATATATTTTCGAGATATACGACATCTTCATCACGGTTTATGGTCAAAGGCTTAATTTCGTCATTGATTGCATCAACGAGGCATAGACGCTGATGGATAAGCCTCGTAATCTACTATCGATTATGCCGGCCTACCATAAAAAGTGATATTGTGGTATTCTGATATGTATCAACCACACCAGAAAACGTTATTTTTCCCGCGCTCCGTGTTGAAACCAAATGTGCGCGAAAGTCAAACTACATCTACTCAACATCTTCAGGCTGGAATTAAAAACGCAATACATCGACATGGAAGCAGACACGGTCGGCGAGGTCATATCCCAGTTCGAGCAAAAATACCTGGAAAAATTGCCGGATTATTTGAAATCGAAGAATAAAAAGCATTTAACCGAGCAAATCTTGGTCTTGCTGAACGGGGCGAACGTGAGAAATATGGAAAGCAAGGCCACGAAACTCGTCGAAGGTGACGAGATACAGCTCTCCGTGCCAATCATAGGCGGGTAAATCCTTGCCATATTCGTAGTCGACTTGGTTTTCAAATAAAACTTGTACAAAATTGTAATAATCATGAACTTTCAAAAAACGATCCTTTTGTCCGGTCACAGGGGATACAAGGATCTGGAAATTGAAAACTCCTGGAGCGCATTCAATCGCGCGATTGATGAACACGTGGATTATGTTGAATTCGACGTGAGATATACAAAAGACAAGGTTATCGTTGTATTTCATGACTTAATGCTTAATAGATTGTTGCATATTAACAAGCGGATGAACCAGGTCACGCTTCAAGAGTTGAAGCAATATAAATACGATAACGGACAAGACGTGCTCACCCTCGAGGAATTCTTCAGCTTGTGTGCTAAAAAAATCAAATTCATTCTCGAATTAAAGTCACGCAACCTGGAAAAAGACGTTCTTGCACTCGTCGAAAAATTCAAGATACATGACGACATCATCATCCAGAGTTTTAATGGACGAATGATAAAAAAATGCCACGCCATCGATCCGAGGCTGACATATGGGCTTTGCATCGGACCAGCCATTGGGAAAATAGCTTACTCGTGGCAAGTAAAACCGTATCCTGTTAGTCACTTGAACGTTGATGGCCCGTTGGTGGACGATGCATTCATGCATACTTGCGTGGCGCACGGGAAAAACATCATCCTTGGCGCGAAAAAAACATGGGAATATCTCGACAAGATCGATACATGGAACATCCAGATCATCAACGCCGACAATCCCGCGAAGATAAAACAGCTCTTGACAACGAAAAAGGCGACATAAACCCGAGTTGACATAAATCGATTTAGAATGGTTCAAAAGTGTTCCACAACTCATTTCCATAGTATCCTATCTTGCGTCATAGCGATAGTTTCTACGTGATCTTTTATATAAGGAAGCCTTACTATCCAACTCTGCCAAAGTTTCATAAAACGCGCTAATTGCTTTTTTAATCCACTAGAATTTTGACCAGGGATCGAGATGGCCAAGAAAATAAAGAAGAAATTCAAGAAAATAGATATCTTGAGACACGAGCTCGTTCCGAAACACGTGATCATGACGAAGGAAGAAGTTGACGACCTTTTAAAGAAATATCAAATCAAACTCGTGCAGCTCCCGAGAATCTCGGTTGATGACCCCGTTATCCAGATGCTCGGAGCGAAAGTCAATGATGTCATAAAAATCATCAGACACAGCGAGACGAGCGTCGAAAACTCAGAATATTATCGATTTGTTGTTAAATTGGCGTGAAAAAGCAAGGTGATGCCATGTCTTCATCCAAGAACACATCGTTTGACAAAAATGATGTCTGGCCTCTACTCGACGCATTCTTCAAAGAAAAAGGTCTCGTGCGCCAGCATCTTGATTCTTACAATGATTTTATCGAGCATCAATTACAAGAAATCGTGGACGAGGTTGGTGAAGTTCTCCCGGATATTCCCGGTTTTCAGATAAAGTTCGGACGTATACACATAGAAAGACCCCAAATCCGAGAGGCTGACGGCGCGTTGAAGGAAATCACGCCGTTCCATGCCCGTGTGCGTGATCTCACTTACGCGGCAGACATCAAGCTCGAGATGATCGCGATCAACATAGACGAGCGGACACAATCCCCGCAAGAAGACGAGCCCGAGGAAATCTTCATCGGGAAGCTTCCCATCATGCTCAAGAGCAACAAGTGCCCCATGTCCACGATGAATGAAAATGCCCTCATCAGCATCGGGGAAGACCCGCTTGATGTTGGTGGTTATTTCATCATCAACGGAACCGAACGCGTGCTCGTGACGCAAGAAGATCTCGCCCCGAACACAATCTTGATCGATGAGGCGAGCTCGAGCAGCAGTTCCACGCACATCGCGAAAGTTTTTTCGACGACGAAGGGCTTCCGGGCACCTGTCACCATCGAGCGAAGAAAAGACGGCACGCTCCGTGTATCATTCCCTTCCGTGCCGGGTAAAATTCCGTTTGCAGTGCTCATGCGAGCGCTCGGGCTCGCAACGGACCGGGAGATCATCAGCGCGGTATCTGACAACGAAGAAGTCATCCGGGCCATGTTGCCGGTCGTCGAGGTAGCCGCTTCGCTCAACATCACCAAGGATTTACAAAAATCCCAGGAAAACGCACTTGATTACATCGGAAAACGTGTTGCCGTGGGACAAACGAGAAAATTCCGAATCCAGCGAGCTGAACAGGTGCTGGACAAGTACTTGCTTCCGCACATCGGGGACCAACAAGAGGATCGTGTCAAGAAAGCGTATTATCTTGGCCAGATGGCACAAAAGATCCTCGAACTCGCGTTGAACATGCGCAAGCCCGATGATAAAGACCATTATGCTAATAAACGGCTCAAGCTCGCGGGTGACTTGTTTGCTAGCCTGTTCCGCGTGGCCTTCAACAATCTCTGCCGCGATATCAAGTACCAGCTAGAACGTACCGCGGTACGCGGCCGCAAACCGAGCATCAAGACCGCCGTCCGTGCAGATGTGATCACGGAGAGGATTCGCCACGCACTTGCAACCGGCAATTGGGTCGGTGGTAAAGCCGGCGTGAGCCAATTACTTGACCGTAACAACTACATATCATCACTTTCCCATCTGCGCCGCATCGTGTCACCTTTAAGCAGGAGCCAGCCTCATTTCGAGGCACGTGACTTGCATCCAACGCAATGGGGCAAAATATGCCCGGCAGAGACTCCAGAGGGGCCAAATTGTGGGCTGGTGAAGAACTTTGGACTCATCGCGTATGTGTCGATCGGTACCGACGAGAAAAAACTCGAAGTCCAGCTCCTCGATTTCGATCTCGTGCCGATCCAGAAAGTCAGAGACGAGAAGTTGAAGGGCACGAACGTGTTCCTCAACGGAAGGCTCATTGGCATCCACCGGGACCCAGTTGATTTCGCGAAACGGGTCAGGGAGGAACGCCGCAAGGGAAATGTCTCCCAAGAAGTGAATATTGGCTTCAGGAAATACGCGAACGAAGTGCAGATTAACTGCGATGCAGGGCGTTCAAGGCGTCCAGCATTCATCGTGGAAGATGGCGAACTCGTGATCGACAATGCCCAGATCAAGAAAATCAAGACCAAGGAATGGATTTGGTCCGACTTGATCGTGCCGAACGAGCAAGAACGGAAGAAGGGAAAGAAGGCTTGCATCGAATACCTCGATGCCGAGGAAGAAGAGAATGCATATATCTCGATCTATCCCGAAACGCTCACGAAAGAACACACGCATTGCGAGATCACGCCAGCTGCCATCCTCGGTATCACGGCATCGCTCATTCCATTCCCTGAGCATAATCAGTCTCCTCGAAACACTTACGAGGCAGGCATGGCAAAACAAGCTTTGGGCGTGTTCTCCTCAAACTTCCATCTACGACTTGACACGCGTGGCCACACGCTTCATTATCCCCAGGTTCCGCTCGTTGGTACCAAGCCCATGGATATCATTGGTTTCGAACGGCGACCTGCCGGCCAAAATTTCGTCGTCGCGGTGCTTTCCTATGCGGGGTATAACATCGAAGATGCCCTCATCATCAACAAGGCGTCGATCGAGCGCGGTCTTGCGAGAAGTACTTTTTTCAGGACGTATGATTCGGAGGAGCGCAGGTACCCGGGCGGACAAGAAGACAAGTTCGAGGTCCCGGACCAGTCTGTCCGCGGTTACAAGCCGCAAGAATGTTATCGACATCTTTCCGAGGACGGCTTGATAGAACCAGAGAAATTTGTTCAAGGCGGGGACGTCTTGATCGGTAGAACTTCACCGCCGCGATTCATCGAGGAATACAAGGAATTTGACGTGCAAACCACGAATCGGCGTGAAACCTCAGTCACCATGAGGCACGGCGAACAAGGGATCGTTGATACCGTGATCTTGACGGAAACGAAGGACGGCAACCGCCTTGTCAAGATCAAGGTTCGTGACCAGCGTGTTCCCGAGTTGGGCGACAAGTTTGCCTCTCGCCACGGGCAAAAAGGCATCATCGGCTTGATCATTCCCGAGGAGGACATGCCCTTCACGGAGGAAGGACTCGTGCCCGATCTCCTCATCAACCCGCACGCGATTCCGTCCCGCATGACCCTCGGGCAGATGCTTGAGACCATTGCCGGCAAGATCGCAGCGATTTCCGGCAAGAAATTCGATTCAACGGCATTCTCGCTCAAGGACCCAGAGGATATCCAGCACTTGCTCTTGAATTACGGGTTCGAGTTCAATGGTCGTGAACCCATGTACAACGGCATCACGGGTGAAAAATACGAGGTCGGCATTTTCATGGGCTGCGTGTATTACCAGAAACTGCATCACCTCGTCGCTGACAAGATGCATGCAAGAGCTCGTGGGCCGGTCCAAATCTTGACGAGGCAACCAACAGAAGGGCGCGCGAGGGAAGGTGGCTTGCGCTTCGGAGAGATGGAACGGGACTGCCTGGTAGGCCATGGTGCATCTCTGCTGCTCAAGGAACGATTGCTTGATGAAAGCGACAAGACCGTGATCACCGTGTGCGAAAAATGTGGCTTGCTCGCGAATTATGATAAGAAGCAAGACATGTATTTCTGCAACATCTGCGGCGACAAGACGATAATTTCCAAGGTGGAATGCTCTTATGCGTTCAAACTTTTAGTCCAGGAAATGATGGCACTGGGCCTCGCACCACGGCTGCGGTTGGACGAAAAAGCTTGAAAATATCGTTTTTTCCTTGCCTTTTTTTATCTTGGTCGTGCGAATTTTCAAACTAGAAATTTTTTAATTGGTTGTACCATGATTACGCATGAGTTCCATACGTTTACAAATGAGATCTATGGGCATATAGCTCAGCCAGGTAGAGTAGTGGGCTTTTAACCCTTCCCGTCGCGATGGCGGGATGGGGAAGCCACCCATTGGCCCAGGGTTCGAATCCCTGTATGCCCGCCATTTTTTCTAATTTTCAGGAAAAAAGACTCTTTCCCTAGGCAAGCACGTGCCCTTTTTTCATGTATTCCTTGCTCACGGGTAAAAGATAGAGTTCTCGGATTTTAAATGGGTTTTTCACATTCTGGTTACGCTCGATCTATCCCAAAAATCCGAGCGCCCCAAGATCGTGATGCAAATGGTGTACTTGCAATCCGTGATTTCCGAGATACCAAATCCGTTCCTTTACCTGGGATCTTTACTTGCTTGGCTGAAAGAGCCCTTATTTTATATTTTTTCATCTATATTAATATTCGCTTTAGAAACGGTACTTTTTTTGAAATTGCTACATCCAAATTTAAAATGGTTTCTTTATTTTTATCATTTTCTTGATGTGATGATATTCAGCATCCCTCCGTTATATTATTTTTATAGACTTTTCGATTTTTCCTTTATTGTTAAAAAGGAAGACTTTTTTTTCATCATCGCTTATGTTTATATGCTCATCAATTGTTTCCTCGCATCCAGGCTTGTTGTAAGAGAACGCCAATCTATGATATGGAGGAATGATAGGCAACATTCCGACGTTGAGGAAAGGGCTGGTGGCTTTACCGCGAGGCAGCCGTTTAGGATCGTGTTGACGAAATTTGATTTTGAAGTCGAAACGGCGATCAACATCACGACATTCAACTCTGCCGTCCTATTGATCGTAGATCATAATCCCCTCTTTGCGCTCATATTTGGCGTGACGGATATCTACTTCATTTTTTATGGAATTGTTGGTCTTCTGCGTTATTTGCCTGTGGATCATGTAAACGGGTTGCTTTTGAACGAAAATATTTTAATGTTCAGGAATTCTTGTACAAGAGAGTTTTTTTCCATTCTTAAACTGAAATCCATAAAAATAGCGATGGAACGGGATGCTACTGATGACAAGGTCAAAAAAGATGAGGATGAGGACCGGTTTTCCCAGTTCTTCGAACTTTTTTGTTATAAGTGGTTTTTTCTCCTAGAGCAAGCTAGATGTGAACTTGGATTCAATGTCGTAGTCGATGATTCAGGTTATGAGTTGTATCTTGTCTTGAAATCCAAGACGATCTTCGGAAGAACAAAAAAAATCGTGAACCTGTTAAGCGCCGCTGCGATAAGATTGAAGGCAAGCTTGCTTTCAGAAATTCAATATCAATTTGAACTTGTCGACAAGGAAAACATAAAGATGGTATTGAATAGAATGCATTTTTTTGATACATTAGACAAGAATGCTAGCTATGACCAGGATGAACTAAAACCAGCCAACCATCAAAAAACGGCTATTTTCTTCGACGGTTCATCATGGATTTCATGCGTAAATTTATTGCTTAAGGAATTCATAAGTTCATATCCTGGCCAGAAATTCAAGAACATCCTTAATATGGATGTTTTTATAAAAGCCTTGATGGACGAAAAAATCCGCTGCCGTTTTTTTTTCAACATGAAGCTATCATTTCTTGAAAAGATAGAACAAGTTGAGCATTTTCCTAACAGAGCTCAGATCAGGCAGATCCCAAGACGTGTAATAAATGATCGGAATTTTGATTATTTGATAAGTAACGTTCGGATGGCTTCCGGATTGCTTATCTATTCAGATAATAAGGATACGACCCGTATGGATGCTGAAAAAGCGCAAGGCATCATTCAAAGCACTTGGGAGGTGAACACCAAGCCCATCGGGAATGTCACAAGGGTTAATCGAGCGCTCACGTTAGAAAATGCGGAGTATTTTGCCTATCACGTGCCTTGTTTTATACTTTACCGTTTCTTGCATTTCCCGACGATATTATCGAGCCAACAAGAAAGAAACTTCCAAGTCACGCTTGAAAATCCACCGGACTCCATCATCAAAGGCGGTACGTTAAACATCGGAAAATTACTGGAATCCAATGGTCCATCCAAGGATTTTTTCGTGAGCCTTGACGATCTCAAGCGACACGTGTTCATCAATGGTACCACGGGAAGTGGAAAATCGAGCTTTATCCAGAACTTGCTCGGTCAGATCAGGACGAATTTCCCAGGCATTCCCTTGCTCGTTATCGAGTTGAAGGGGGAATATGCGTGGATGGAAAAACAATTCCCCGGCATAACGGTTCTAGAACCAGGAAAGAATTTTGGAATAAATATCTTCGATTTCACGGGAGATGTGCACGTTCACGCAGAAAGAATGTTCGATATCATGAAATCCAGCTTCGATTTCTCTGAAATCAAAGATTTCTCGCCTCAGATGGAGAAAGTACTCGTGGACCTAATCACGATGACGTGCTCGGATCCGAATCCGGCGAAACGAAATTTCACGACGTTCTTCAAAGTCGCGCAGAAATACATCAACGATAACAAGGCAAAAATCCCGTTCCTTGAAAGCACGTGGATCGGCATTGAAAACCGTATCCGCCGGATAACCACCGGCCCCCTTATGAAGGTATTCGATGGTACCCTCGATATCAAGAATGTCAAGCAAATATTTAGCGACCCTGTCATCGTGTCTCTCGGTAATATCATAAATCTCGGTGGAACCAAGGACGATTTGTATTTCTTTTCAAATCTACTCCTCAAGCATCTCTGGGATATCAACATCGCACGAGGTCCAACCAGAAACATCAACCATATTACTATAATCGATGATTCACAATTTTTTAGCAAGAGCAAACGGTTAGATCGGTCGAAGGATACCAATTATTTCGAAGACATTGCACTGTTACTGCGCGGCACCGGCGAGGTGCTTATAGCAATCTCCACGAGGCCAGACATATCCGAGGATGTGCTATCCAATTGTGGCTTAATCGTTTGCTTTCAGACAAAGTTTAAGGAAGATATTGAAAAATTGCAGAGTTTATTGCATCTTCAAGATAATCAGATTTCCTTGCTCGAGATTCTACCAGAACACACGAGTGTCGTGAAAATCAATTCGTATCCCCAGCCATTTCTAATTCAATCGCGCACGCTGTT
>JAUQYW010000675.1 GCA_030587525.1 Candidatus Sigynarchaeota archaeon
CTCAGCCATCGCCCTGCCAATTTTTCTTTCAGGTATCATCACGCGGACGGTACCACGAAGAATACTTGACTTGGGCGAATCGGCGGCTGCCGCCGCCAGCCAATGAGGCCCAGGCAATCGATTTTTCCATTGTCAACGATAAGCAAGCACAACAGAACAATGAGCTGCATCATGAAATTGAGTCGGAATGAAAATTGGATAAAGAAGACAACCAGAACGGGTTAACAGAAATGTTGAGAAGAAGATTGAAAGCAAGAAGTTATCCGTGGACATCCGAATGCAGTACAAGCTTAAACTATATAAGATCATCGGGAACCAATCGAAACGGGCCGCATCGCATGGGCCGCATTATCACGCATAAGGCTATGACAAACTTCCTTCTGGAAATAAATAGATGATCACATCTTGAGTGTCAAAACTCGTCTTTTAATTTATCTGTTATTGTCGACGTAATTGCGTAGCACCAAGTCGCGATGAGAAACCTTACGGGAGAGAGTAAATTCGACATTTCCTTCCCGAATTTTCGCCGGATCCACGGGCGTTTCAAATTCCATAATATCGTCGGGGATTTGATCGCGCGCAATCGGGTCATGATTTCCGCCTTCCGGGCCACTTTCCAGTGATCGTGGATGATCATTCCTTGCACGATTGCGAGCTGGCGCTTTATTGGTTTCCGGCCGTGCACGTGACGGCGAAACACGTGCTTTTTGGTCTTGATGTCGTTTTCTATGCCCCACCGTGAATGATAATCCTTTGCAAACGAGATGAACGTCTCTGCATCTCTTGTCGGATCCTCATTTGCCCGTAACGATACCGCAAAGAACACGACTGATGAAATGATCGACGATTTCTTCTTTTCAAGCCGTTTTAGCTCGCGCTGTAAATCCATGCAATCTCGAAACAGCTGTTTTTCCTTGCCATCGAGGAATTTCCATCGCTGCCGTCCACGACCGAGGCTTGGCACGGCAACTGGCTTTTTCGACTTGCGTGAATGATATTGTAAATATTCCGCTTGGGCATCGTGCATTGCTCGCGTCGTTTTATCGATGCTTGCTTGCGTTTCCTTCGCTTGCGCGCGAATCTCATCGAGGGTTCGCTGTTTTTTGCTGCGATATTCATCGATCAACGCCACGCACGCGTACGGCACCTCGTAGCATCCTTTCTTGTTTTTCTCGAACAAGCCGTCAAATTCATGTTTCGACGCAGGGTGCCTTGTTTCGTTCAAAGCAATGTGGTCCACGAACACTTGCGACTGCGTGCTTTTGACCAGATAATTCCACGTGAACTTGATCTTTTCAGGTCCAAAACGTCGTGGCGTCATGACGCGTGGGGCGGTGAATCTTGGATCGACCGGAGCCAACATGCCCGCGGTCGCGCATGCAAAAAGATCAACGGAAAAGTATTCACGATCCGCCTCGATACATTCGACATTGCTGCCGGCATCCCGCACGCGAGCAACGCTCGCTTTGATATCATTGATCCACGACACTAGTGACTTCGGATCGTTGTCCACGACCCACGATCCTCGATGGATACACGCGACGAAAAATTCATTCGTGACGTCATTCACGACAGAATATTTGTAGCCCAGTTCCCAAGCGGCGCTCTTGGCAGAGCGCACGTATGCGTGAAGCCCATTCTTGTATTTTGAACGACATTGTTCTTCCGTGCCATCGATTGCCCGGATCACGGATGGCGATCTCGCGCCCATCGATGTTAAATCTGCCATGCAAGCTTTGTAATTCTCAGCGAGCAATTCATCAACCTGTCGCCGCGTCAAGCGTGGTTCAGCCAGCTCGGCAGTTGTCCGGTGCACGAGCAAGAGATTCTTACGATTGTCTCGCGAGAACAAGGCAATGGTTGTATCAATGGCCAGCTTGACATCCTTGGCTCTTTTTATTTCCACTAGCACGGCACG
>JAUQYW010000695.1 GCA_030587525.1 Candidatus Sigynarchaeota archaeon
CGTTCGAGGCCGGCGCGGTTGTTGAGATTGGCCGGGGAGAATCCATCACGATGCCGCCGCGCCTGTACCACTCGTTCTGGGGCAAGGCAGGAACGGGTACGGTACTCATCGGTGAGGTGTCCAGCGTGAATGATGACACTGTCGACAACAAGTTTGTGGAACACGTGGTGCGCTTCGACGCGATCGAGGAAGACGAGCCACCGCTGCACCTCTTGTACCAGGATTATGCCAAGTTCTTGAACGTGCCGAGCATCACGAGAACGGAAAGGAAAAAAAAATGAATGAGCTCTTTTCTTGCCTCCATTGCTATGCTTGAACAGCAGGTGAATTTATTTCTTGACGAGCTCTTCGAGGTTGTGCACGACGATCTTCGTGAATTCCGCGGGATTCGGCTTCTTATCGAGGTTATGAACGACGATGGAGACCATCTCGTTCAAGTTGTGCACGACGATGGAGACCGACTCTTTCGGAAGGTTGTCAAGATTATGTACGACGATGGAGATCATTTCCGTGAGGTTGTGGACGACGATCTTGCGCTCGTCCTTGGGAATTTTCGATTTACCAAGCATTCTGTCGATTTCTTTGATATCTCCCATGAGATCACCCTGGATAGGATTAATGAATAAAAAGGAATTAAATAACCTTCTTCTGCGTATTTCCGCGGCAGATTCTCGTCGTGGCTTCAATCAATGAAATCATTTAGGTCTTTGAATAAATCAAGCATGACCGATGCGAAAGCATCGTGCGATAGCATCCTGCTAATCCGCCGTGTATGATCGAGCACGACCAGACGCATTTCTTCGACGTGTTTGTAAAAGAATGACTTGGAAGAATTCGGGACGAGAACCGTTATAGAAGCTCCATTAGAATTGCCCGATGTATTTGGGCTCGGGATCGAAAAGAAATACGTGAAGCCATCCATCTTGATGTCGGGATAAGGTAGAATGCCGAAAAACTTGATCGTGCTATCGTGCGCACTGCCATCACGCTCCTCTGCCAATAAAGCCATGCTTCTTTTGCTGACTTGAAGCACCGTGCTGGAGCCGATCGTGTGGCTTTTGATCTCGTTGATTTGTTCTCTCTTGTATACATGGACGCCATCCTCTTCGTTTAGCAAGACGGATTCTGGAACGGGGCCTTGATCTTCTTGTACCGTTAGTATCACGCCTTTGATGATGGCGACTTGGTCGGAGTCACCTTGAATGACCTTCAATTCCTTGCTTTTCTTGCCCCGGTATCCAAGGTCTTCCAGTTTTTCCTGGATTTCCAATGTTCGATCGATATTCGCCTTGATTTCCTTCAAGTGCGCCCTGATTTTTTCGTGGACCAATTCATTTTCCTTTTCTAGGTCACCTTTCTGGGCATCCGTCAATTCCGTCTTTGGTTCTGGGGGTTGTTCTTGAAACACGGAAAGTTCGTTTTGCATTTTACTGATTTGTTCTTCGAGTATCGATTCGAGGAAATCCTCGATAGATGCAACTTGCTTCGAATCGGTAACCAAGCTGAGCATGAAGCTTTCCTTGCCACCCTTTCTCACATTGCTTGGGACCTCGAACAAGTAATTGAATCCGACCTGCTTCCCTTTTGATGCAGTGAAAAATTCCGGCTGCTTTCCGGATGCCAACCATTCGAGGCATGCCTCTTTTGCATCGTTACTTAACAAGTCAGCAGGGAATGCCTCGAGTATTTCAGGCCCTCGCTGAAAATGAAATTGAGTGAGCACGAGCACGGTTCCCTCTTTAGAGAGCCTTGCGCCTTCCGGAAGGATGATGAGCGTGTAAAACATGTTCGGATCGAGTAACTCGTCGTCGATGTAAACCTTGCTAATGGGGAATTTTGCCCCGTTTTGATGGACTTGTAGTTTCGTGTGCGGGATCGCAACCCCCCCGTACATGCGTGCTTCCAGCATCATTTTCTGACGCGTTTTTGGGTCTAATTTTATCATCATTATCACACAAGTAAAAAGTATAACAATTTGAATATATAAACCTTGTCAAAAAAATGAACAAAATCCCGAGAAGAAACTACCTCAAGTTTTGAACATCCTTTTTTTCCGATAAGACCACAATCTTATTGCTATTCCGATTGAATTCGATTAGGACTAAAATTAGAAATCTTCACAAACTTTATCCAGATCAAGGCTTATTTACACGTGACAAGCGAGAGGGTAAGGCCCGATAACATTCATGCCAAGTCTAGCTCAGTTCTTATCATCGGGCTGGATCTTGGCCTTCTCTTTCGCATTGATGAGAACGCCAGCCACTTCTTTGTCACATGAAGGGCACCTTGATGTTTCAGCCAGCAATCGAGTAGTGCAAGCATTGCAGAACGCAGCATGGCATCCGGGACAAATATACACGAGGCCCTCGATGGCTCGCTGATCAAGTGTGCAATACAACTCATCTCGCAATACAAGTGGGGCACCATACCTGTCCAGGACTGTCAAGGGCTTGTTTGCGAGGTGCTTGATGTATTGCTTGATTAAATCGAAGGCTTCGGTCATGACATTCATCCTGGTATCTTCAATCACGGGGATTTCTCCCAGGAGAAGACCCTCCTTCAAGCGAAAGATCATGTTATACCACGACGTGCTTTCAAGGGTCTTGGTTTCAACCAGAATCTCCTCGACATACTGCATCGCGTACGTCTGTTTTCTCGTGATCTTGCCCGCGTGGTTTTTGCTGAATGTTTCAATGGCATCGCGCCCGGAATCGATGAGGAAATGATGGGATATGGCCGATTGGGGGATACCTGATCCGATGAGCGGTGTTATGAGAGCAAGGATGATAGTAAGAAAGAGAATCCCGTCTCGAGGGAACAAGATGCAAATAATAACAAGCATAGCGTCCACGCAGCATAATGCAATGAAACCTTTGATAAAGCCTTCACGTTCTCGCGACGGCCACTTGAGTTCAAGATGGTTCTCATCCTTTATGAACTGGTACTTGCTGGTTGATATCCGCCCCCAATCTTGGTTCGTGCATTCCGCGCACACCATATATGACGATTAAATTGCTGACTATTATTCTTGATATCACGATCCGCCGGTTTCTTCGATCAAGAATTACCATCGCGTTTCTGGAGCTGATTGAAGATATCAGATCAGCGATCCTCGTGGATGAGGGTCGCGGGATGTGGCGAAGAGACGGCATATAGAGGCCCGTTCTATGCCATTTCGCGACGAGCGATGCAAGTGTAGAGTGTCTCCACATAATACATCGTTAAGCGAGGTAGGCCTCGTCGAATTTATCTTGCTCCTCTCCGGTTTTGGCGACATCACGCGCTATGGCCTTGTTCTTGCGTATGCTTGATATCTTGATAACCGAGACCACGACGGCGGCAATGCCCCCGATGATCACGACGAGCATCACGCCAGAATAATCAGGGGAGGTGAAGCAGCTTGCCACGTGATGTACACGTACCGCGTGGTCGTGCCGCCCAGCCCGTCGTCGAACACGATCGTGAGATTATAATTGCCGGGCGGGAATATGCCGATGGCGATCGAGAAGTTCATACCAGACTGCCACGTGCCCGTCGCGTTGGAAGTGCCGTTGACGAGCACCGTGTACGTGGGGCTGCCAACGCTGGAATCAACGATGCGGATGGACCCGAGGGTGACGGAGACGCCCTCGTCGCGCACGAAATAAACGTCGGCTGTCAAGTTAGAATCGATCCACCGGGTTAGGATGGGCACCACGTTGAACACCGTGACGCTCGCATTGCCCTCGGTCATGCCACCGATGCCGTCGTAGAATCGAAAAACCACGCCGTGCGTGCCGATGGCAAGGCCATTGACGAAGACCATTTCGGTAGAGGAGTTCGACCAGGTATCATTGTAACTGCTGATGCCGTCGACAAAAGCTTCACAGCGCCGCAAGGTGAAACTGGTCGTGTAATCATGGGCGCGCCACACGAGAAAATGGTCCGTGGTGCCGAGCTCATAGGAGATGTTGGCGGGCGTCCGGAGATCGTTCAACCAATCGAAAAATGGATGTACGTGCCCTTTTCCTTTGCCCATTCGCTGCATGCTTTCAAAAAGTTGATCGCTATTCCAGCAATGGCCGAAAGATGACGCATTTCTTCGTAACTATCACGAGTTGGCTCAGGAAGTTCTCGATTGATGAACGCAATTGTCTTCTCTTTTATCTTGCCGATTACAATATCCAATTGGCCGGCTGTATTGATAGATGATTCACTTGGAAAGAAATTTGGAAATCCTAAATCCTTGCAAACTTCTGGATAAAAATCGATTATCTCGTCGAAGATAATACGCCCACGGGTCACGTCTTCCGCATGAAATGTCCCGCCGTTAATCAAATCCTCGAAATCTCCTCCATGTTCATTATCTTCTGCAACCAGTACGTGTTTGGAATCGTACGCCAAAGTGATCATCCCCATAGTATCATCCCCCTTAGTATCCATAGCATTGTTATGCTATCCATAGCAATTTCCATTAAAAAACATCGCGATCTTAACATGGGATATTGAAGGCTAACTGGCGGTAGCCTTCTTAGCGGATATGAGCATCTTGGCCTTAATCACCGCGAAATGCGGTCATCAAAGGTTAG
Organism: Candidatus Sigynarchaeota archaeon; assembly: GCA_030587525.1. GTDB lineage: Archaea > Asgardarchaeota > Lokiarchaeia > Sigyniarchaeales > Sigyniarchaeaceae > Sigyniarchaeum > Sigyniarchaeum tengchongense. The sequence continues at coordinate 4,569 of JAUQYW010000695.1, forward strand.
CCCGAATGCCATTATGTCCATCGAAAGCCCCGTTTCGCACCAAGGAAATCGTGACCAACGTTCTGACATAGGATGCGGCAACGATCTTGGCAAAATACAGCCTTCGATGGACGATCGAGACGAATTATCGAGATATGAACCAGCATCTCTCGTTTGACAGATGCATGTGGCGAGAGCTCAGCGCGCAATACTTCTTTATTGCGTTAACGTTTCTCTGCTACTTGTTTCTTGCGTGGGCGAAAGTGTATGCGTTCCTGGCAAGGTATAACTCGAAACTTCGGACCTTGGGGGAATTGAAAAAAGGATTTATTCATTATTGCCGAGATCAATACAATTTGTG
>JAUQYW010000734.1 GCA_030587525.1 Candidatus Sigynarchaeota archaeon
GACAGGATCATCGCGTTCATCGAGGAGCTCGTGGGAAGAGGGTTGCTGATCGAGGTGGGCCAGCGGCGATACAGGCTTGTGGCACAGTTACGCCACGAGAGAGCATGAATGCAAGGAAATTTTCCTACCATGGCAAATAATCTTTATCTGATGTTCGTCAAGGACTTGTTCATGTAAGGTAAGGGCCTTTATATATTTCCTTTATATAGATTTGTTTCGAGGCGATGGGCATGAAAACCAATCATCGAATCGCGACGGGAATGGTATTAGCATTCCTAGCAATCGCCTCGCTTGCTGTGCCCCCGCGCTGTAAAACGACAAGACTGCAAAACGACGATATAAATGGTTCAGCAGTGCCGGGTAAACCGATCATAACATCGGCTGTCGCTTATGCCTATCGCGTGGACCTCACATGGACAATTGCCTGCGTGACACCGCACAATCCTTTGTATTTCGATCTGTATTGGGGCTATTCAGCCGATACCTGTTACTATTGGGAGTGTACAATAGGATATTTCGGCTGCCCGGGACAAGTGGAATACACCGATACAGGTCTCGTGGTGGGTACCACCTATTATTACCGAGTATATGCAAGCAATAGTGACGGCAATGGGCCATGGTCAAGCGTGGTTAACGCGACAATCCCCTATCCGCCGGATGCACCGACGGATCTCGCAGCTGCCGGAGCCGATGACCAGGTGTTACTTTCCTGGACAGCGCCCGACTTTTCCGGAACTTATCCGATCACGAATTATAAAGTTTTCCGCAGCACTACTCCTGATACAGAGATATTAATCGCAAAGATAGAGAATCAATGGTCATGGACGGACACGGGGGCGATCAACGGGGTCAGGTACTATTACAAAGTGTGCGCGGTGACCGGTGCTGGCAATGGCGCTCTGTCCGACGAAGCAAGTGCGATGCCGGCAGGGCCACCGCGTGCGCCGCAGAACCTCGAGGCTCGCGCTGCTATCACAAGATGTCACCTCGCGTGGGACGCGCCAGCGAGCAATTGCGGCTTTCCTATCACGAATTACACGATATACCGGGGCACTTTATCATCTCCAGGCCAGCTGGTGGCGACGATCGGAAACGTGACTAATTATACCGACGGTGGACTAGTGAACGGGGAGAACTACTTCTACCGTGTACGGGCGGTAAACGCTGCAGGGCTAGGCGACGCCACGGGTGACTGCTGGGTACAGCCAGGGGTGCCATCTCGCGTCCAAGACGTGGTTGCCGATGGAGGGTACAACCGGATCGTGCTCACGTGGCAAGCGCCAAGTGTCGATGGCGGTGCTCCCATCACGTCATATAAGATTTACAGAGAAATGGAAGGGAGCTGGAACTTGATCGCGGTAACAGGAAACGTGACCACGTACACGGACTCCAGCGTGGAGATCGACCGGGTGTATTACTACCGCGTCAGTGCTGTTAATGGCATCATGGAGAGCGAAATGTCCACGGAAGTTTACGCGTCTGCGAGCCTGGATCCTCTGATTGTTTTCTGGTCGATTTTTATCGGTATTGTCGCTTTTATCGCACTATTATCACTCGTCCGATTTGCACGTTACCGTGGTCGAATTCAAGCAGCCCAGGCAAGCGAGCGCGAGCGAATTCAAGAAGCCCGAGCGAAGCGTGCTGCAAGAATCGAGACCATGGTGGAAGCAAAAATGATGCAATTGATACAGCGCCAATACAGACAAATCTTTATCAAGAGATTCGTTGACGAGCTACGAAATGGTTCTGTCTCCCTCAACATCACGAAAAATGAAGTCTTGGCGGTCTTGGAACGCAAGGTAGCCCAGGGGATCTTAGAACCGTGCGAGAGCGATGATGATGACTCGTGGTACGAGTTCACGAAGGCGGGCAAGCGAGCCTATGCCAGCGGCCAGGAATCTATCCCTTCCAATGAAAGCATGATCACGAAACAGCAGAGCGCCGCAGAAAAAAAAGCCGTGAAAGCCCAGGCCGCGCCTGTTAGCATCGACAAGGATAAAAAATCAATTCCTAAGGATAAAACAATGCCCCCCGCGGCGGTACCGAAGCAGAAAGAAAAGTCGAAATTCGCGCCTAAACCCACCGACGCGGGCACGATCATCAACCGCACCATCTTGAAGGATTATATCGAGCGAATGCGGAAGGAGGGCGTGAAGGAATTGCATTATCTCAAGATCAAGAACGACCTCAACATCATCTCGCAGAACAAGAGCAGTAAATTGTACCGCCTGCTGCAGGAACTCGTGTCAGACAACTTTCTCGTGCGGAAGGGGTCAAATTATATCATCGTGGGTTGATAATGAAAATTCGTCACCAGTGTAATATTTGTCACCAGACCGCTCGGCGCAGTCATTTGCCTTCACAATGATGTGATTTGCCACATTTGTCTTAAATGTGGCACCGAAAGGATGCACCAACCCACGAATCATCCGACCCCTGAAGTGTGATGGTAAACGAAGTGACTAAGATACCATTTTTCTTTTAAGCATCGATAGAGCGTCTCAGGCAAGAAGAAATCACACATGAAGTATCATGGCCACGCACACCTCGAAGACTGCAAGCGGGATTGATCCGTGGGACGCGGCGCGACTGTTCATTCTATTCGGTTCCATCATCTTCGGCATAATATTTAGTGATGTACGGATGCACATCGCTTCATCCCCACGCAAGTGAGGGAAACCGGTTTCACCGGCTAATTTTAATCCACTTTGAATCGGCGCGTCTCTCTCGCCGGTGCTCTCGCTGGCATTGTTTTATACTTCTTCGAGTATTCTTCATCCCAACGCGGTTCCAGAGTCTTGAATTGAATCGCTTCGAGCGATGTTACAGGAGCTTGACCTTCCATGCACGCAACCATCGCTTTCAAGGCCGTGATATTGCTCGGGTCGTCCATTGCATCATTCACGAGAGCCAATATTGGACCAAAATCCCAGATTATGTTCAGCATATCTTTCTTGAAATGGTGGCATACGGCCAGGAACTCCGAAAGGTAAAAATTGACATGTGCCAATGTTCCGACACCTTTATTGAGCAAATAACTAATAATCTTGTAAAAATCGATGAGCAACTGCTCATTGAGGGTTTTTACATAATATGCAGCATCAAACAGGCGCCCGCCACCACCATTGAACGGTGCTCCCACTATATTATCCATGCCTCGAAGGTAATCAAAATAAAAAGGTTCCCTAGAAGCCAAGAAGTATAATTCCGCGAACATTATCACGGGGATGGCATTCGTGATCTTTACCGTATATAGATTGAAGGTCTTTATGATATCAACGAACCAATAGATGGCCTTTTGGTAACTACATTTCCCTGCTTTCGCCTGGTTGAACGCTTCCCAAAATTGCGTGAGGATCTCGCTTTTCATCGAGGGCGGTGGATTTTTCATATTCTTGTCGAGTGTGGTGATGGGGTCGCAGTACGCGCTGCCGAGATCCAAGCCGGTCGTGTTGACCCTCTTCGCTTGCTTCTCCCCGAGATCTACTGGTTCTATCCTCGATAGGGACTCCATCGTTTCCTTTGATTGCGTCTTCATTTTATTGATTTCTTCTTCATAAAATCGTGGAAGCTGTTCCGGGTGCACGTAACCACCCTTCTTGAACCGTATAAAGGCTTCGATCTTGGCAGCGGTGTCCGATCGGGGCACTGTCCGAGGATCGATGGTGCTAAGATCAGTGACTATCTTCCTGGTTCGAGCTTCCTCCCCGCTCATCAATTTTTCCAATAGAAGTTTAAAATATTCATTCAGTGATTGTTCTATTTTGTCCCAGTCATCCCGGGAAAAGGAGTTGATATTCTTCTCATTTCCGGCTTGATCCATGAAGATATCATCAAAGATCAAGGGATCGATCTTATAGCCCATCTTTTGTGCTAAAAAGGAGTAATCCAATTTGTATATACCCAAATTTATGGCTTCCGTGCTGCCCCTTTTCTCAAGGAAAAAATCAAGGAGAATGTCAGGAATGCCGATCGATAGCCCCCATTGTTGTAGGTCATTTAGTTGCATAGCTCCGTGCAAGAATGACTCCACGTCACTCTCCACTTGCACGACAATCTTATCTCCAACACGGGAAAACGTGAATGATATCGTGTAAAGGTGAATGTCTTTTAACGGAGGCTTGGCTTTTATCGGGGACTTGTCGAGTTTAACAACGAGTCTCTGCTCCCCTGAAGCCAATATCTGTTGATCGAGTATTTTAAATTTTAGTTCATGGTGTTTAAAAAAATCTATTGATTTCTTGACCAATTCATCGATCCTCATCGGAAGTGAAAGGGTGAGCGTCATTTTAGCGGTCATCTTGTGGTCATCCTCCGAAATCTCCTACGTACCTTACTACTTGAGGAAAATCAGATAAAAAGATTTCCCTCTCTATCAAGCTTCGGGAGAAGAACCTCAAGATCTACGGAAGGGAAGGTACGGAAAGATTGAGCGGCCGCCGCAGCAAGACCTCCTTCCTCGGCTCCTTCGGGTCGTTCAGCAAGACCGAGACGATCCAGCCCTCCTTCCCCAGCTCGCTCATGGCGGCGCCGATCGTTCCCTCCACGCGGCGCAAGCCTGGCCTGCCTTCGACTTCCACGACGTGCACTGGCACGCCTTTCGGGGAGTTGACAGGCGTGAGGATGGCGACCGCGTATTCAAACACGTCGGGAGATGCCTTGATTTTCAATGATCGGGCCAGGTCTGCAATTTTGGCTTCCCACTCCGCGGCACCATGCTTGATCGCCTCCTGCACGGTGCGCGTCGACGTGCGATACCGCTCCGCGAGCACCGCGATGGTGCCTTCCCGCGCCTCGTGCGCCCGGGCGATGTCGCGGAGCCTGAACAGCTTGTCGATCGTTTCCTTCCGTCTCATCAAGCTATGGTCATCGCCTTGTAACCTATAAATCCTTCGTCGATGGGGGTATCATGGCATCTTTCCTAAATACGTGACCATTATGGTCATCATTGTGGTCATAATACCTGGTCACGATCCCATCGGAATAAATCGGAATTATACTTTCCATCGCCATTAATGTGAACAGCTCTTCCCTCCGTTGGTCATAGCTTTTCCGCTTGTTTACCGCGCGCGTGGAACCGGCCGCGCATTGGCCGGGCTCGATCGGCGCCGTGACAAATCACACATGTCCAAACCCGCAGGCTGGCCGTGAAATTTCCGGGACGGAATGACCCCCGTTTATCGATCCACGCCGGGACCGATCGCCGCGATCGAGAAACGAGGGATGATCGCGGGTTGCTTTTGCCTCGATATCCGCGACGTGAAAAAAAGAAAAATTGGTCACACGAGCGTGAATCGCTCAGGATTCGCGTGCACGATGCGCCAATCGAGCAATTCCTTGTTCCGGGCCTCGATCTCGTCCGTGCCGTCGCCGCTCCCGAGGGGCTCGATTGCGGTTAGCGCACGAGATCGCAGCGATGTAATAAAATGACGGTATAACGCCGCAGCATCCGTGAAATCGCCCGCCGCTTCGAGCATGGAACCCGCTCGCACGACCGCGTCCAGTGCATCGCCGGGAATATCAACGAGC
>JAUQYW010000735.1 GCA_030587525.1 Candidatus Sigynarchaeota archaeon
ATGGCAAAGCCTTTCGTGATGGCTTTCGCCGTATTCCCTGCTGCATCGAGCTCATCACAAATTGCAACGACGCTTTCATCGAGCTTACCTTGTTCAGCAAGGCTACGGGAGTTGTCCGTGATTGGCCCGTATGCATCGTTCGACACGATCGTGCAGACGATGGCGAGCATGCCAACGGCTGCATTTGCGACGCCTATGGCACCATCCAAAGCCCAGGAGATCGCCATGGCTGCCACGATACCAAGCATCGGTGGGAGAACACTATACAATCCAAACGAGAAGCCGGTGAGGATATTCAACGCGTGCCCTTTCTGGCATGCCTCGGCGGTGAGTTGAGTAGGCTTCTTGGAGTCATCCGTGAAGTAATCGGTCGTGAAACCGATAACCAATCCAACGGCCACACCAAAGACTCCGGCCCACCAATTCTTCCAGATCCTGTCGCCAAAGGTAGCCGCCAAGCCAGGTGTCAGCGCTAAAATCAAGGTGAATACGGCACTCAAGCCCATGTATAATATGGCTGATATGTAGGTCCCCGTGTTCAAGGCCTTGCCTGGATCGGCCTTGACAATCTTCTTGATGAGTAAGATGCCGACCAGAGAGGCAAACAATCCCGCAGCACTAATGATGAGCGGGTAAGCTGCGAAGCCTATGTTGCTGGGATCATTCGGATTAACCCCGAAAGCAGTGAAGCAGAGCAGCATGGCAGCGACCAGCGATGCAATGTAGGAATCGAGAAGGTCGGCACCCATACCTGCAATGTCACCAACATTGTCGCCGACGTTATCAGCGACTGCGGCGGGATTGCGAGCGTCGTCTTCAGGCAGCTGGAACTCGATCTTTCCGACCAGGTCTGCACCCACGTCTGCGGTCTTCGTGTAAATGCCACCACCTGCTTTCATGAACAGTGATATGGTAGAAGCCCCGAAGCTAAACCCTAGCACGATCGCGGGATCGCCGTATGCCCAGAAAAACGCCCAAACACCGAGAATCCCCACACCTGTCACCAGCAAGCCCATCACGGCACCACCGAAAAATCCCACGTTGAACGCAGCAGCGAGACCCTTGGTAGCAGCCCATGCAGTGGGCGAGTTAGCAGAGACACCGACTTTCAAGCCAACCAAGCCTGCGACAGCAGATCCAACCGCTCCAGTTGCATAGGCAATGACCATCAAGTACCATGGCACACCGCTCAACGGCCGGATGGCGAAAACGATGCCTATGACTATTGAAAGGCCGATAACGAAGATTGACAGCGTTTTATATTGGCGTGCAATGAAGGCGTTAGCACCTTCCTTGATATAGCCTTGAAATTTGATCATGTTTTCGTTGCCCCGCTCTGCCTTGAGTACCGTGTTTCGCAAGAGAAATGCGGCGACCATGGCAGCAATCCCGGCAGCCGGTGCAATCCACATGAAAGGAGTTTCGACAATTGCCATTTGATTTCACACCCTATGGTTCCATAGAAATGTCCATTAAAATGGGATAAAGCCCGTGTTGAAAGAGCTGTGGGTTTCTTTTAAACCTTCAAGATTTTTCCTTGGCGAAATAGGTATTAACGGTTCATTTTCGGGTCGTTTTACCACTTTATTTTTCCATATCAACGGTGAAACCACGTGGTTCCGGCGATCATGATTCGGGAGCCAATATTTGTAGATTCTAGTTGAAAGCTTGGTAATGTTTTATCCGTTGCCGGGGTTTTGCTCGGCAGCATGGTTTTTATTACTCTAGAAAGGAAACGATTTGCGTCGTCTAAAAAATAAAATTTAACCATCGGTATGCCCTTTTGATCTTATGTCGAGTAGAAAAACCGCATGCTTTATCTGCGGGAAGCAGACCGACATGATCTGCCCGGGCTGCCAGCGCCCGATATGCTCATCTCATGCAGGATTAGTCAAGCGGCGGTTCTGGTGCCCCGATTGCTTCTATGACCAGCGGAAAAAAGGACTCATACTATCCTGGTCATTCGTGATCATCATGATCGTCGTGGGAATAATTGCGATATACTTTTTCAGGAAATAATATTTGCTGGCCATTACCACACGATTTTCTTGCGTGGATTGCTAATTCCAGATGTGAAAATTAGGGAGGTTCAATGCTTCCTGTAACGGGACCGCATATCCGTTACATTCGCCCGCGGGGGAATGTCCTTGATCGATCGACCCGTGACGTAACCATACTTCTGCTCGAGCTTGAGGGCAATATCGTTGAAGTATATGTTCAGCGGGAGATTTTTCGGGCAGTTGGAATCGCACTTGCCGCATTGCACGCAAGTATCACCAACATGCGCGATGCGCGATAACTGGAAGGTGTATTGATCGATTTTCTTGGCCTTGCGCTTGTTCATAAGCACGCAATCCACGCAAAAACATACGGGACATGCCCGGATGCAAATGCCGCATGCCGTGCAAGCGCCGAGGGCTGCTAACTTCTGCTCGGTTGTTTTTTTGCGGAAAGCTTCTATTTCTTCCAGCTGCTTCGCCTTTCCCTTGGCTTCCATTTCTTTCAGAATGGATTCGCCATTGAAGCTGGACTCGGCATAGGTCAAGTAACTCGATGCTTTTTCCATCACGTCCAGGCCTTTTTTAGTCATAGGCGTGAGAATGACGTCGCTGCTGAGGAAGCTGGCCTTGATATCCTCGTTTTGCACGGTCTTGTTCCGGCAGTTCGAGCAGTTGCGGCAGATGGTCAAGTTCCCATCGAAAGAAAATTCTTCATCTTTCCCGTCGATGTTCATATGGACCTTATCGGGACTCGTGATCGAGACCGATTTTATCTTGGCCGGGTCAATTTTCTTGTCCGTGAAAAACTTTTTCAGCGATTTTTGTTCGATCTGGCCGAATTCCTCAATACCGATCGTGATGAGGTTATCGAGATTAACTTGCCGTCGCTTGTGGAGTTCCACGAGTGCCCGCATATCGCAAGGGCGCGCGACCAAGCCAACCTTGCTGTTAAGGCCACCACCCATCGACTTGTGAAGAAACTTCGCGGCGGAATCCGTTTTTGCGAAGTTGAACGCCACGTATGTCGGCAAGTTCATATCCTTGATGTTTTCTGGCTTGTCAATCGCCTCGGGCTTCACTTGCGTGACGTCCTTGTCGACTTTCGCACCCAGCACCTTGTCGACCAGCTTGTTTTCCAGCATAGTCTTGAGCAAGGCTTCAACAGGGGGCAATTTCGCTTTGGGAGTTGCTTTGTATGCTTTTCCGATGTCCACGCTGGTTCACTCTGGTTAAGTTCTCGCGTGATTATTGAGGTGCATGGTTGGAACTATCGCATGTATCCCGCCGCAATGGCTCGCACGCCATGGTCGGCGCGGCACCGGGGTTTACGTGCCGTGCTTCCTACCCGCGACAGGTTGTATATTCATTTTTTCTTGAAAATCGGATTTGGTCCGACTTTCTTGATTTTCTCGGTATACTCCCGGGTGAATTCCGCGTATTTCGCGCCTTCCGCTGCCGAGCAATATTCCAAAGCGAGACGATCCGCGCCGATGCCGGTGATATCGAACACGAGTCCGAGGTACTCGTTCATCGCAGCTGCGAAATAATTACCGGTCTCGTAGTCGCACTCGCCCGGATATCATGCAATGATGGCAGTTGCGTCAGCACCTTTACCAATAGCCCGAATCACGAGATCTGCGGAAACGCGACCCGTGCACGGGACTAAAATCGATCGCATTGATGGAGGTTGCTGAGCCCGGATGGTACCCGCCATATCCGCGCTGCCGTAGCCTCATTTCCAGCAGAGAAAGGCAGCGATTTTTGGAATCCATTCCTTGGAAGCCGCTTTTTCGGGAGTTTCTTCGTGTTCAGTCATGGTATCCCATGAATGCTATTCCCTTCGCAACCGACTGCCGGCTGCGATCGAGAATTTTTTTTCTATCGTTTGATGTGATATTTTAGCTTGAATTTGTATTAAGATTGATTCTTCTAAGAAGTCTTCCCGCGAAGTGGAAGACTTCACGGCGAATAGTTCAAAGAGTGAAGCTTAGTTCCATCACTTCTTCGCCCAAGACGTGATCTTCCGTTTATCGTTCGGCTCGCCGCCGAGCCAATCGAGGAACTCGTCCTTGAACGGCAATGCTTCCTCGTTGAGCAGTTCTTTTAAAATCGGCAAGATTTCTCGTTTCACGTCGTCATCAGACGAGTCCAATGCCTTTGCGATCTTATTGACCATGTCGGCGGGGGAAC
>JAUQYW010000738.1 GCA_030587525.1 Candidatus Sigynarchaeota archaeon
GGGGCGATCGTGCTGCTCGGCATCGGGTTTTATTTCGTCTACGGGGGATTCGTGAAGCCAACGACAGTGAACGCGTGAACCAGGCGATGCCTCGTAACTCCTTGCTCAACATGCACCTTTTTTCACCCGCCCATCCTATGTCCGGTCAGTATCGTGAAAAGGTGATCCGTCATGAGCGAAAAGAAAGAACCAGCACCAAGCCCTGAAAAGAAGAAAAAAGTTGACCCCTTGCAATTCATGGGCCAATGCGGCACCCGGCCGAGCAAGGATGGCGAAAAAACAGGAAAAAAATGAAAGAATCCGCTATTTTTACTTCTTTTTCTTGCCCGCGGCTGGTTTTGCCGCCGGTTTCTCGGCAGCCTTCGCAGCAGGTTTCGGGGCGGCTGGTTTCTCGGCAGCCTTCGCAACAGGTTTCGGGGCGGCCGTCTCTTCCCCGGCACCATCGCCCGCCTTGAGAACACGCTCGAATTCGATGTTGACCGAGAACTGCGGCACGTTGATCTCGATCTTCACGTTCTCGCCGACCTTGACATCGGTGACCGGAACGAAGAATTTGGCTTCGACATTCACCGGCACGACGCCAGCATCGCGGATGTTCGCGAGCGTGTACTTGTTGCCTTCCCACGAGACCTCGATCTTGTTCATCAAATCCCGGGAGAGTGCTTGCCCGTTGACCTTGATTTCCAGCAAGTCCACGATGTCGCCCGGTGCTTGCCCGACAGGGATCGTCGTGACCATGTTGATGAGCTTGAGTTCCACGCCGCCCTTGACCTTTTTCAGGGCATCTTCGGGAACCATTCGCTTGAGGATATATTTGGGTACGTATGACATAATTGCTTCACTTTGGTTGGTTGTTATTTTCACGTTTGGTTCACGAGCAGCCTGGCCCTTCACCCGTTCGGCCGAGCTTGCCCGATTCACGTGCATCTCGCATCCCGCCATAGTTGTAATATAGTAGGGATATGCAAGATGTCGATGCTTGGTCTTATAAAACCATTAGTGGTGTTTTTCCACATTTTAATAAGCGAAACGTGAAGTAAGCTCATGGTTGATGGTGTAGCAGCATCGAAAAGTGCAGACGGATCACGGCTCAAGGGCTGGGTCAAGCAGATTGGCGCCAAGCTTTCCAAGGGAAAGGAAGTCCGGCTCGAAGCAAAGTCGAAGGAAGAAGAACTTTGGAATACCGTGGGGTACCACCGCATCACGGGCGGGTTTTTCTATTCTTATATTCTCATGATCGGCGGGGCCATCATCGGGCTCCTTACGCTGTCCTGGTTATTGCCGTTATTTCTACCGTACCCGGAAATCAATGGCTATAGAGGTATCGTTCAAGGGACCATTCTCGGCCTCTGGTTTGGCATGTTCGATTTCAACCTCGGCGGTGGGGGTGGGTTTTCCGATGGTGTATCTCGATTCATCGGGCAATACTCCGACACGAATCCCCGGCGTGCGGTCAAATACATCCAATTTTACATTTGGTGGCAGATGTGGACCGGACTTGTCCAGATCACGCTATTCATTTTTCTTGCCTTCTTTTATTTTGTTCATACGGGATTTGCTTATCTGTCATGGTTTATCATCGCCGTGACGTTAGAACAATATCCGGGCATGCTCATGATCATGGAGTCTTCGCTCCACGCCTTCCAACGCGGCGACAAGACCGCCTGGCTCTCGTGGTTGCAAGACACGTTTTTCCAGGTGACCGTGAACATCGTGTTCTTGATCATCGGCAAATGGTGGGGTTCGACGCATCCCGAGGTGGGCGAGCTCATGGGCATCACGTTCTTCTACATCTTGAGCCAGTTCATGGATGACTGGATCAACTTGGCGGTGGGCGGCAAGATGTTCGCTTCTGTTTTGAAGCCATACGGGATCCGTATGCGCGACGTGTTTGGCATCAATTTCGACAAGTCAGTCATCAAGGACTGCTTGAAATACACGGGCAAGCAATGGATTGCAGGACAGATATGGGGCGTCTTCAGTTATTTCATTGGCATTTACATCGCCTTGAAATTCCCGTCCATGGCGACGTGGTCGGGCTTGATGACCATCGCCAACGCGTTCGGCAACCTCGCCCGCTTACAAGGGCCAATGATGGGCAGCGCCGTTCCGGCCTTCAGCGAATCGTTCAACAACGGCAAGAAAGAGCTGTGCAGGTATTTCATCCACGACTCGCTGAAATACTTCATGTTTATAACTATATTCATGGCCGTATCGCTGGTCGTGCTCGCAAGCCGGCTGCTCGAGTTCGTTATCGTCGCATTCCCCGAACTAAAATATTACACGTCCGCGTCCGTGCTCATCCCCACCGTGATCCTCGTGGAATCCTTGAGCCCGCTCACGGGGCTTCCCGACAAGATCTTCAACGCGTGCCACCGACCGCTCACGCCCATCATTCTCGGGTGGATCTTGACACCGCTCGGTTACGTGTTGAATTTCCTCTTCTTGTACTGGGCCGTGGACGTGAATGTTTTGCCCACGTGGACGCTCATGCTCTACCCCGGGTTCATCCTCAACATCGTCCGAACCATCATCGCGTTTGCTTGGATGCAGAAAAAATTGATCCGGATCGATTACAAGAAGATCGCCTTCCAGGTGTTCGTCGCGCCCGTGCTCGCGGCGGTCGCGTACTTTGCCGTGCTCTGGCTTTTCTCATACACTGCCTGGCCCGCGCTGAACGCCCTTTTCAGCGCCATCATCTCGGCAGTCAAGGACCCGGCAGCGGGAGCCCAGTACGGCGTGCTTGGTGGTTCGCTGGTCGTGATCTTCCTCGTCTTGTTCGTGTTCCCCTACGCCATGTACGGCCCATTCTCGGGGCTCTTCGGCGGGTGGGACGATTTCACGCTCGAGGAGTTCAAGAAGTGTGCCTTGATATCCGGGCCGAGCAAAGGCATCACCATACTCGTCTACAAATCTTTTGCCTTCTTCTCCAAGCTCAGCCCCTGGTTCAACAAGCACCCCATGAACGATTATACAATCGTGCAGCGCGAAGCAGAAGAATTGATAGCAGAAGGAAAGGCGAATAAAATCCTTACCATTGGAAAGAAGAAATAAAGGAGGGTTATATTACGAACGAAATCAAGTTTTTCCTCATTACCTTCATCATTATGGTTGGACAAACCACGTTGCTCTCGCTTATGGTGATCTTACATCCAGCAGGTTTGATTGGTTGGTCGTTCGATCCTGCTATCGAATGGCTCAGAGCCATCGTGCTCGTAGCGGGATGCTGCATCCTCGCGTTCATTCTCGTGAAATTCGCGGCAAAATACCGGAAAAATCCGACGCGTGCACGCATGAACGTCTTGCTCGGGCTTATATCGTTTCTGGTGTCAACATCGGCCTACCTGTTAAGAACCATCACGGTCCGGGGGCTGGATCCCGGTGCCGGCATAATAGATGATTTCTTGCTCGATATTTCGCGGGTGTTTTTATTCATCGCGACGTACCTGTTCGTATTGTTCGGGATCATGTTCTTGCTCGCACCAACAAACGAAACAACGGCGAGCAACTTCAAGAAAGGCATCGAACTCACGTTTTTCATCATTTATTCCATCCATTTCATCACGAAATCAAGTGAGCTGTTTGGTGCCACGGGGGAAATCATAACGCAACTGGACAAAGTTATCAGCTATGTTTTTCCAGTTTTTGGCTTGTTCTGCATCGTTATGATCATCGTCATCGCGGTCCGTGCTCGTCGCCTCGCATCCCACACAACGGATTCCACGTATAGGAACGGATTGAAGGCTTTGGCCATGTCATATCTTGTCTTGCTACTTGGTATTGTGGCATTCTTCTTGAACGGAGTGGTTCCTTCGCTCGAGGACAACGCGTATTTTATCATCATCCCCCTCAGTTTGCTCATCATCGCGTTTTATTTCATCTACGCTGGTTTCGTGAGACCATCGGGAAAAATGGTTACGAAATGAGCCATCGCCTCTTTTCCTTCATTCATATTTTCCCTTCTAACTCTAAGGGATAAAATAACTAGTACTTTACCAATCCCCGCGAATATTGGATAAGTGCTAATGTTATCTAATAACCTTAGGTTTGATCAGATCATGGGAGTAAAAAAATGTCTTATTCTTTTCACGGGTTTTATTTTGGTGATGGTTCTATTACCGGGGGTTCTCGCAGAAGATGGTGGAGGTGAAGATGCGGGGGATCTCGCGAAAGGCTTCGGAATCGCGACCGTCGTGATGTTTGGCCTTGCATCCTTAAATGGCCTGCTTATATTTACGAGTACGCGCAAATCTGGAGCAGCAATGTTCAAGAAAGTGGGCATCAAACCCAAGTATATCTGGAAGACCCACCATCTCTTCAACATACCCGCGATCGCCCTCGGATTCATTCACGGCCTTTTGATCCATTACGGCGGTGGCGGTGGTGAAGATTTTGGTGCAAATGGTTGGACGGCACTCGTCGCGTTGGTAATTGTCTTCGTGACTGGTTTCTTTTTCCCTGTTGCCAAGGGTAATGCCAGGAAAGTGCTCCGGGTCGTGCACTTTGCTTGTATGATCATCGGAGCAGTCATGATGGGCATCCATGTGGCCATGGGTGAATAAATTACCTCCTTGATACCTTTTTTCGTTCCTTAACTTATCATGATGCGGCTTGAACCCAGATAGGTCCCGCATATGCGATCCGCCCGTTGTGCCCCACTATTCGTACCAGGTAAAAGTCTTCGCCGTCAGTGTTAAGCGCTGCTGGATTAACCGGGTTATCGCTGAAATTGTTGATGTAATATTGGCCATCAAGTTCAGTACAACTCACCGCATCATAGGAGGCGCCGGAAACCGCCGCGGCGTCGGAAAAAGTCGCGGTGACCACGGGGCCATTGATGGGAATGGATGTTAAAAGAACGCCATTCTTGAAAATCTGGATAGTGGCATTCCAGTCAGGTAACCAACCAGGCGTCACGGCAGCCGCCCTTGGACGCATGCCCGGCGCGGGAGCACCATCCTGGGCAATCATCACAGTAATCGCACGGGTATCCATACTATTCACGACCAAAAAAGTGGCATTGTAGCTCACCCGTGTCCCGTTGATGCTAAAATCCAGGAAGGGGCGACCGTGATCCGAGCTGGCATAAATCAAACCGCGCTCCAGGCCAGAAAATATTGATTGCCGAGTAAGGTTGCTCGCGCGCACCGCCGTGATTCCGCCAGGACAAGGCAAGTCGATACGATTCACCCACAACGTCAACGGCTCCTGGTGGCCGATATATGCCGCGGTATGACCGAGAGAGTGCCCCGGGTGCCCATCGTGCTCGTCGCTGTTTGCGGCGAGCCCGAGGCGGTAACCCATCTTCAAGCCATCCATGATTGCCGATCCATTCGTGTAAGTTGCTGGGCGATCACCGCAGGGAAGCACGTCGAGTGGATCACGCTGCTCGAAGAGACATTCACCATGAACGGAAGTTGCCTCCGCAAATTTCTCGTATTTAGGATTCGTGTAGGTCCAGTCCTCGATATATTCCACTTTCGTTGTATGATGTGGAATGGCGAGCGCGCGGCAGCCCGTGGCGGCGGTGAATGCATCCAAAGCATTCCAGAGATCTGCCGGTTTTGGCAACGCGATAAAAGATAGAGGTGGATTTTTCGGGATCTGGGCAGCCGAGAAAACGCAGGTCTTATGACCAGCATTCGCCTGGGTCCATTCCATTCCTTGCAACGCGACGAATTGGCCAGGGGCATAAGCATCGTTCGTTACCCGCTCGAGCGTGTCCAAACCACCCGGCGTGAACTGCATCGTTTCCGCGTGATCCGTCAACGCGGCATAGTCCAGGCAGGCAACGTGCCGGGCATAGTAATAGAAGTGCTCGGGCGTGCCCGAACCATCGGACAGCTGGGAATGAGCGTGGATATCGCCCCAAAGGACCAGCGAATCGGCATCGGCCGTGTCATTCACGATGATGGGGTTACTCCAGTACGTGTTCATTGTCGCCGTATCATTAACCAGCAAGTAATGGATGCCGGGCGTGTCGATGGTGACGTCGAAAACGTGCAAGCCGTTGTCCCGCCCGTCGCGGATTTCATATGCCCAGTCCGACGGGAGGGCTTGTCCATTGAAGGTATACGGGGCTGGCAGCGCTGCACTGGTGCTGGAAAGGGGCGAGAAGGTTGTCAAATTGTAGGAACGTATGGTAAACGCTACCGTGCCTGCATAGATCGCACTCAGCCGCTCGTACACGTCCCACGCTTCAATCGTCACGTTAAAAGATACGCCCGGCCTCGCGGTGGTAGGGGTATGCACCCAGATGAGGCAAGGGGTGTTGTCGAACATAACGCCGAAGTCGATGTTCACGCTACTCCACAACAAGACCGGGCCTAAGCATATGCCACAGAGTAGCAGCGTCCTCCCATACCGAGGAAGTGCTTTCCATGCCCTTTCATATCTTGCTTCAGCGGCGGGAATGACGGTTGATTTTTTCAAGCGCCTTTGATGGAGCAGGAATCCTGTTATGTAGGTCGCAACCGCACCCGGCCCGATAGACATTGCAAGATATGTCGTTGAAAGGGTGGGCAATCCCGCCGCGTGCGCGATCGCGATGTTAATCAGGATAAACGTCCCAATCCCCGATATCCACGCGAGCACGAGCCCGTGGCGCTTCCATTGGCGGTCCCTGAACGCGAGGAAGTAGGACAAGCCCACGGCAACGCCGATGAAACTGAAAAAGTACCACGTGGTGGTGTAAGCCCCGAATAAAAAAACAGCACATCTCATCCAGATCATTACAGTTGTCGAAGCGCGTCGATTGGGTAAGAGTGGTTTTTTTGGCAAGGTCCTCATTGCTTCTTTATTCTTTTTACCGTGGCGCGAAAATGTCCTGGATGCGTCGTGGCGTGGTGTCGATCCCTCGCTTGGCCAATTTTTCCAGCAATAACCGTTTATTATATCCTAAATCGGACGCAAGTGACGCGTTCCCGAAAAACATAGCCATCAACCCGTAGAGAATAGGCGATAATATAACCAGGATGATGATGATGAAAACTACCAACAAGATCGATGCTAGCGGGTCATCCATATTACCTGCGGTGGAAAGATTCAGCGTGGAAAACATGCTGTAATAATTCAGCAAGGCCGTGAACCCGAACACGCCCTTTAGCATCGAGAGCAACCAATCCGAGATCTTCGATATGTCGCCAGAAGCCAAGTAATCTTTGGCCTGGTTGAAATACACGATGCCCGCGTCATCGAGCAGCCACGCGCCAGGGATGAGAAAGAGCAAGACGATGTAAGTCACGATGAACGAGGTTCCCGCGATGATCTCGAATTCCCCGAGCCACGGCAAGCTGATCTCCCCAGTTGCTGAAGCGACGGAATGCGTCCCGAACATCTGGAACATGTAAAAACCAACGGTTAAGGACACGAGCATCGGGAACAAGGATCGCGACACCAGCGACGAGACGGAGTACCGTTTCCCGTGGCTCATGTCAAGAACGAGCAACCGGTAATCGAACTTATCACCCTTGAGCTTGGAAAAGACAAAGTTTTGCACCTTGACATAAAACATGGCGGACCAGGGAGAGAAATGGTTGTAGAGGATGCCGATCAACGGCAAGGAAGAGAACATGAGCACGATCATAAAGTATGCAGCCCGTATCGCGACGAAATCCGCGCTATCATTGATCATGGTATCTGTATTTTGAACGAAGATGAACCAGATGAAAAACGTGCTTGCCACGATCAACACGACTAGCGGCGTGATGCTCGCGCCACGGATGCTCTTGATGCTACGTTCCATCGCGTCATCACGTGCAACTCCGGCATTTTTTTCTTCAAGGATTAACTTTTTCCTGCGGGATTGCACGCGTATCATGAGGATCGCCGCGCACGTGGCCACGATGATGCTCGTTATGAAGACGATGGTGTTCGTCGGTGTCAACGCAAAGAGCGAGTTTCGAGATTCTAGCACGATGATCCGATAAATCTCGTCGCGGCCGGACACGCCCGCGATTTCCATCCCGGTCCAGCTCGGCGAAATTTCCCCGAAGGCCTGGGACTCGCCATAATCTTGATACGGACCTTGGATGGTTCCATCCTGTAGATCAAATACGCAGATCACGCCCCTGCCAGAAAGAGAAAAAGCTTGCGGATAATAGACATGATCCCCAAAGAAGAAAACATCATTAGTATTAGGTTCTCTGAAATTCTCGCCGCCAAGCTGCGCGAGATCCGTGGAAAATAACGACGCGATGCCTGATTGCACGAACTCGTACGCTGTTAACTCAGATAAATTCTGGCTCCACGCGAGAATCATCGAGTTTTGCCCGAGATTGAACCGATCCTTGTTTCGTACCTCGGCAATCCGGGTGTCGTTCCTTAATTCTATGACGGCAATGCTATCGATGAGCGAACCGTTACTTCCATCGATCATGCGAATCGCCATGCCATGCGACGTGCCATTGAAATATTTGATCGCGATATCCTTGGCACCATCCCCCGTGTAATCGATTCCGGTGCTGAGGACATTATCTATCATCACCGAACTGAACGAGGCGACCTTCCAAGCTACAGTTTTATCGATGATCGAAAACGCCGCGAGCCCGCCCGTTGGAGTCTTAATGACCGCGTGGGAGCGGTTCAGCATCGTGGCACTAAACCATTCATACGTGAAGTCGTCAAAGGGATACAGGGGCGATGCCGGGTCGTGGTCGCCGGAGATCCACGCTAACGTCCCGTTAGCGAAAAACGCGTGTAACATGTACGTAACGTTTGCTTGCCACTTCATTTCTAGCGTGGCATTGCTCCTCAAGACCAAGAAATCAGGCATGGAATCTACGGGATTGTATGGCAAGTGCATGAACGCCTCGACCCGCCCAGGGAGTAGCGCGGTGAGATTCCGGAAGACAGGAGCCGTGGTATTTGACAGATCGAGCAAATATGTCTGATACTTGCCCGTTTCATTACGACGGTAGGTGATTTCATCACTGTGGTTGAATGAAATAGTTTCCTGGTCTTGCACCTCGGCGAACTGGGCGAAGGCAATGGGCGCCACGGAATCCGAGTAATTCCCTTCCGTGATGTATTCAAACATGTTCACGACGAATCTTGACCGGTTCACCGAAAATGACCAGAGTGGTACCCCATTTGTCGCGCCGAATACGACGATGCCATTTTGATCGGTGAAGCCATAGGATCGATTATCTTCTAGATCGATCTTGCGTTCGCGATTCGTGTATGCGATGAGCTCGGTTTCCCCGTTATTATCGACATCCACGGGCCGGTTAACCAGAGTGGAATTAATAAACGTGCTATGCCCTTGATATCCGAGCTGCACCTTGAAAAAACCGAACAGCACCGCGATGAACGAACCCGCGATGATGAGCGTGGCGAGAAAACCGAGTTGTAACTTTGAAACATGCAACGCCCGAGAGAGCTTCCAGTTCTTTTCCATGCTACCGAGCCTCGAATCGATTAATATATATCAAGATCTTCTTCGTAAAAGCATAATAATGCTTTTCCTTGGACACCCCGGAGTTACCAGGGATAGATGGGAACCAGGATCGACGAAACCACGTAACACGTGACGATTCCAAAGCAAACGACGAGGATTATAGATGGCCACACGTGCCCGGGCTTCTTGGGTGGTAGCGGCCATCGTTTTTTCAACAGTAACCACCCGGCAAGCAGGCCAGCCATATACAAAACCTCGATGAGAATTGCCCATTGGAATCGCGTGAAGTCCGGCGTCGTTGCTGCAAGCAGCTGGAACAACGGGCGTGGCGCCGAGTGCATGATGGCTTCGGGAAAAACGGGATGGCCAGCGAGTGCTGCTAAGCCCTTGATGAAACCCCAGTCCCATAAGTCGATAAGAATGCTACCAAACAACCCCCAAAGATATCGGCGGTCACGCCAAACCATCAGAAACAAAAACAAGGGTGAAACGATGGCGATGTTGCCGAGCGTCCATACTGCAAATACTAGATTGCCCCAATCAGCCTCCGGGCCTGGCGGGTGGTAGGTGTGGATCGCGAGGTCGTCGAGGATGTAATGGACAATTATCGCGGAGAAAAAAATAACCAGCGCTCGCGTGGCTTGAAGGAGGTTACCGGAGATCGTTCCCACGGTTATCGCTTTCTTGAAGAATTGCCGCTTCTCGGCGATCTTGTCGGATAGCACGTGCCACACGACAACCGTGATAATCATTCCCGCCGCATAATGTGTAAGGCCTTGCACGAAACCACCAGCAATGAATCATGAATAAGGCTCGGATATTTAATAGTTGACGCAGACTATAAAGCATCGACAAGACAAACGACGATGGTTCGAATGAACGCAACCGATTCCCCTTCGAAGCACCGAACATTTACCGACCGCTTTTTGCACGCGCGGGGCAAGGGCTTTTTTCTCCTCTGCCTCGCGCAACTCCACGCGCTGCTCGTGTTCATTATCTTCTTGAGCTTCGCCATCCCGACGTATTCGACGATAAATACTGCATTGACAGAAGAAGGTATCAATATCGACGCGGTCTTGATCATCTTCCTTGCTTGGAGCGTGTTGATGGCCTACGCCATCATTTTGTGCACGAGAGCCATCATCCAGCTACGCAAAAACGTGCCTATCAAGCCCGTGCGGTTCAACGCGATTTTTCCGTTCTGTATCACCATCATCTTCACGCTGATCTATATCGCGATACTCTTTACGAAGAACATGAGCATCGGGTCGATCCTTCACCCGGTGATCTTTGCAGGGGTCTTGTTACTCACCGAGGCAACCGTCGCGCTCGTGGTTCTTGCCGTGCCGGCGGCGTCGATTCTCAGGCAAATCCGGAAAAAAGGCGCCGCGGTGCTCGTGCTCACCATCTACGCCGGCATCATGATCGTCCCGTACCTCGCCCTGCCCTCGAACGTTTTACCGGGAGCATTGCCTCCCAAGCCGCAATTCGTCGCGCACCGGGGCAGTTTTGCTGGGCCAGAAAACACGATCGAGGGCGCCGTCGCGATCCACCAATTCGACGTGATCGGGTGGGAAATCGACATCCGGATCAGCATAGATGGCCAATTCTTCTTGATGCACGATGACACGCTGTTCCGGACGACGAACGTGGCCGAGCATTTCCCCGGACGGGAGTTTGAGCCCGCCGAAAACTTCACCCTCTCGGAGCTCCGTGAACTCGATGTCGGCTCCAAGTTCCTAGCGAGCCCGTGCGCGCTGATCGCCCGCCAATACGTGAACCAGACGATCCTGGACATCTATCCTGGCGCGAAGATTGCGACCCTCGACGAGGCCATCGCCAAGAGCGTCGAATACGGCTGGATGATCGACGCAGACATGAAATCGCCGCCCGTTGGCCACCCGTTCAAAGCCCAATTTGATGGCATGGTGCTCGACAAGCTGGTGAACAGCAGCGTCCCTCACGTTTGGTTCGGTGGCCACCTGGAACTAACCCAGCCGAACATCGTGCACTACGCCAATGGCATAGACACTGATCCCGCGGTCCTCTTCGGCATAGGTTATGACATTGGATTTTTCGAGTTGTACGACCCCGCGGCCGCTGTCCGGAGGTACTCCACGGCGGGATACCCCGTGTACATGCAAATCGTCGACGATGCGGTGAGCTTTTCGCACGCGTGGGCTGTCGGATGCACATATGTCCTCACCGACACGCCATATCTCTACCAAAACATGGCAGCGCCGGTCTGGTATATGCCATCATGGGCGTGGTACCTGTCGTGGATGTTGCTCCACGCCTTGGCGGGCATTCTGGTGGCTGGCGACTATCTTCGCAAAAAAGGAAAACAAGAGCCGAAGAGTTAGAAATACATGAAAAATAAAGCCAAATCATCGAAAAATTCACCAGTGCCGCCCAAGGAAGTGGCCACGAGGCCAAGATGGCTCGTGCAGAATTATTTTTACCCGATCGGCACGTTGCCCGGGCGATCGAGTGCACACGCAAGCCAGGCCATCGCCGGGGTGCTGCAAGGTGGCGTCCAGACGCTGCACGTGGTGTGGTTCGGAGGCTCGGGCGAGGGGAAAATCGATACCCGGGTCATGTACAGCAGGATCACGTACAAGCCCGCGGAGCTGCTCTCGTGCCCGCTGGTCAAGCCGAACGACGACCCGTTCGAGCCGCTCAACAATGATTTTTTCACCTATTCCGTTCCGCGCGTCATCGGCAGCGTACCGAACCGGGCATGCGGCAATGCCGTGCCATTCATCGACGTGCACGGCCGGTTCCATCTCTGGTTCGCCGCGTTCTACACGGAGGGGTCCGATGTTCCCGATGGCGAGGACAATGGACGACGGGAGATCTTCTACCAGTATTCCGATGACACGGGAAAGACCTGGAGCAAGCCCATCATCTGGAGTGACCGGCCGGGCCTCTGGGTGCGGAATGCGCTCGTCGTGCTCGATGACGGCACGTGGCTCTTCCCGATCAACGACGAGGAAACGTTCCTCCCGGAATATGACTGCGACTGGAGCACGAGGTTCGCGTTCAGCCACGACGAGGGCAAGACGTGGGCGTTCAGCAAGCTCTACTCGGTGCCCAAGCTACCGGGAGCGCAGCGCGGCGGCATCATCCAGCCGACGGTCGTGCAGCTGGCGGATGGCTCGCTCTATTGCTTGAACCGGTCACACACGGGCTGGGTCGTCGAGATGCGGTCCTTCGACCGCGGGAAGACGTGGACGACGCCAGCGAACACGACCTTGCCTCACCCGGAAAGCAACATTTGCATGATCCGGCGCAAACCTCGCGGAACGTCGAAGGGTGACCTGTTATTGGCGTACAATCCGTCGCCACACCACCGGTACCCCATTTCGATAGCCCAGAGCGTCGATGACGGCAAAACGTGGAACAAGTGCTTCGACTTACGCGACGAGCAAGGCGAGCTGTCGTACCCGTGCCTCGTGGAAACCCCGGACGGCCTCCTCCACTGTACCTACTCGCTCCACCGAATGACGATCGCCCACGATGTGTTCATGCTAGACATGCCTTAACAATTCGAAATGCCGGGTTTAAATGTTCCAGTACCTGTCAAAATCGGAATCGTCAAGCTCATTATCGCCGTCATCGTCATCAGATTGGTCCTTGTCCGCATCCACGTCCTTGGCCTCATCGTGATCGGAAACAGCTTCCTCGGGAGTTTTTCCTTCGATTGCACTTGTTTCCTTGAAGAGGAGGACCGGATTCTTCATCTCGCTCTCGAATTCAAATTGAAACAAGTGGACCTTTACATGCAGCGCCCGTTCAAGCTCTTTTGTCAAGTCATTCCAAAAAGCGACCAGTTCCTGCGCCGGAAAACTTGGCGGGAGATTGACCGCAACATTGATGTTGAAGCTGCCGGGTTCCACCAGGCCAGGCATATGCTCGATGATTTTTTCCCAATGATCTCGTTCATGGCGAAATGTTTTCGTGTCATTAACGGGATCATCAAAAATCGCAAGAGACGTGAGAAGAAATTCTTTTTTCAAATGCGGGGCTAGGCGTTTCAGTACCCGGATTGCGTCATTTCTATCGGCCAGCATAATGATCAAAAATGCGGAGTCTCGTGTTATAATCGAAAACGTGATTTAAAAAATGTCATGGAGTCCGAAATAAGACATGAGAACTTTTTTAACTCGCACGGCGAGAGACACACCATGAAACCGACAACAACCTTCATCTACGAAATAGCGTCGATAAGCCTTGGGCTGGCGAGCTTCTTGTTTTTCGGCATCCTTGCGTTCGCGCCGTTCATGCTCATGAGCTTCGGGGAGGGAAACACCTTTACATTGACCGAACTCATGTTCTTTTTGACCATGCTGGCATCGCTGGTCATTGTTTCCTTGTGGAAACGTGAGAAGGCCGCGTACATCATGTGGATCGCTGACATGGCATCGGCGGCAAGTCTCGTCGCCATGATCGTCGCGTACCTGGTGTTTTCAGGCGACTTGCAAGAACCATGGCTCACGCAAGGTGGCTGGTTCCTCAGGTACAACGGGCTCGTGGTCGGGTGCTTTCTGGCCGCCACCGTGGTGAAGGTCGTGTCCGGCCTCTCGTTCTTGATATCCAAGCTCGATGGCATGATGCCTGGAGGGCCAGGTGGAAGCAAGATCATGCATAACCCGAGCCAGTCCGCCACCGCGATGATCGTGGGATTTTGCTTCGCGTTCCTTGCCGCGGACATGTTCTTGTTCTATGCGGCTAATTTTTTCGGGACGGCGTTGTTCTTGCTCGTTGCGACCATGGTAATCCTGGGTGCCTCGACTAGCACGACGCGGGCGTCTAGTTCCCCAGGAGGCTTGGAGCTGGAACTTGTTGATTTTTCCAGCGAAAATACGCACGGCACCCCTGCGACCGGGCCCGCGCGCCTTGCATCCTTTAAGAACATGCTGGCACGCGGCGGCACGAGACCTTTTGATTTTGGCGTGTTCTTTGTCCCGTTGCTTGTCATCTCGGTCATCGCCGCCGTTGGTTTGGTCTTGTATCCCTTCAACTTGCGCTTCCTCGTCGAATTCACCTTCATGACCTGGTATCTCAAGTTCGAAATGGATGTTAATTTCGTGTTCGCGATCGGGGTGCTCGTGCTGGGAATGCTCATCCTTCCATATTTCGTGTATTTGGGTATCGTGAGGGAAAAATTGCATGCTCGCCCCCCCGTGCAACGAATAACGGACAAGCTCAAGATCAGCACCGTGAGCTTCTTCGACGGCTTCAAGTGCGTTCTCACGGCCCTTGTTGTTCCCGAATTCTTTTATTATTACGATTATGAACTGTTCTATCCCGGCGTCATCGGGATGTTCAGCCTCTTCGCCGTTGCCGGGGCATGCATCTATTGGATGCTCTCCCGGTTCAAGGGGGCAAAGCCCGCTATGTCGCTTGTCGCGTTTGGGGTGCTCATTGTAAACAATATCGCCATTTATAACGATAGCACGGCCAACGCGTTTAGCTTTTATTCGGGAAACTTCGACGTCACCTACACGCTTCCATATCTCCACGGGATTACCAACCTGGCCACCACCGGCATCGCCATTGGCATCATCCTCTGCGATTTCATTTTCAATTCTGGATTCAACCACGCCGGGAAGGGGGGCGACTCCACCAACCGTGGCGTACTCATCGCCTTCATTTTTTTCGTCATCGGCCTCCTCGTTATCCCGCTGGGTTTCGTTCTCGATGCGCCGGGAGGCGATGTCGGAAGCACGACTATAGCGAGCCCTGAATCGTTCTTCGGCGGTATTTATTTCTGGATTTCACTTGCAAGTCTCTATGTCCTCGAATCTATCGCTGCGATCCACGCGATCACGGAATGGATACTGCCGGGAACGGCACGAAGGCCCGCGCTTGTCCAACCCGGTTCAACAAAGCCAAGCCGGCCGGCAAACACAATCGCAGCGGTTGTATCGCCAGCGTTGTTCCAGAAAAAGTTTCACGTAGCTACCTTGGCTTTCATCATATTTGCTTCAGTTGCCGGAGGCGTGGCGATTCCGCTCACGTTCCAGCAGGCATATCAAAAACCCGTGGTCGTGTATTCCCCGGGAAACTACTGGATCTGGATGGAAGACAGCGGCGAGCGCGTGAACAAGGACACGCTGATCGCGGTCGATCCAGCATCGTTCATCGATGCCGTGAATGTCTCCCTCGCCAGGAATGAATATTTCGCGTTCCAGCTCGTGCTTCGCTCGTTCAATAGCGCCTTCGTGGGGTTCTCTTGCTCGATCTCGGACTTCGTCCACGAAACGAGTCCCTCGAGCACAATCCCATCATCCGCTTGCGCCGTGCGGTACGAAGAACGGGTTTTGGACGATGAATACCCCGACCTCCTCGCGCCGATTTCGTTAACACGCCTGGAAGCGAACATCAACCACGTGTTCTGGGTCTCGTTGAAGACGCCTTACGACGCGGAAGCCGGGGTGTATCATGGCCACGTGGTTTTCACCCTCAATAGCCTCGTGCAAGAGCGGGTGAATGTCACGCTGAACGTGTGGAACTTTACGATCCCGAATATGCGCCACTTGCGGACGAACATCGGCCCGGGAGCGGGGGATTACCCCACCATCGATAACTATGTTTATCACCGCATCAACGATTACGGGAACGGGATCTGGGCGGATCTCGGCGGGGACAATAACTGGACGTTTCACTGGGATTCCTTCGACCCGCTTATCGAGTACAAGCTTGCCCACGGCATGAACGGGTTCGTGTCCCACTACATCGGTGACCGTGACCCTCCCATCGAAAATTCGGTGTGGATGCTTCAGCTCACCAACTACGTGAAGGGCCTTAATGACCACCTCGTGTATAAAAATTGGACACGTTACGCATACATCTATTTCATCGACGAGTTCCAGATGAATATACCGCCAGCTTATGATCGCTCGACCTATTTCGCCAGGCTCGCGGTTCTCTTGCAAGCGGTGAAAACAGCAGCGCCAAACCTGCGGATCATGACGACGACGCCACCATCCAGCGAGCTGGGAAACTTGACTCAATATATCGATATATATTGCCCCATGGCACCAGATTACGACAAAGCGCGCTGGGATGAGCTCTTAAGTGAGGGAAAAGAGTTCTGGATCTATTCATGCGTCCAGCCTTATGCCCCGTGGCCAAATTCGCACTTGTACAACCGCTTGTACGAATGCCGCATCTTGATCTGGCAGGTCTGGCAGTATAAAATCCACGGCTTCCTGTACTGGTCCTCGCGGGAATACTATCACGGCAGGAATGGCATGGCCTATAATGGTTATGGCGACGGGTGGTTCCTTTACACGCGCGACGGATTGCGGGACAGCATGCGGTGGGAGAATTACCTCGATGGTCAAGAGGATTACGAGTATGTCTGGCTTCTCAACGCTACCATCAACGATCTCGAAACAAGGGGCATCCTGGACGGCGTCCAAGCCGCCGCCAAGAGAATCGAGCTCGATAGCATCGTGAACTCGATCACGCTGGACAGGTGGCATTATTGCGACCATCCCGCGACCTTGTACAACGGCCGCGAGGCTATCGGCAGCATGCTCCACGCGTTCTCGGCGTTCACGAACATCACGGCCATCGGCGAGGCCGATTGGAACCCGCTCGGGTGAAAAACCCGTTATATTTTATTTTTGATCGATCCAAGGCAAGATTAGTACCTTTTTTTTTTTCCCGCTTACTTGATACACGGTAGATACGCCATGTTGCTTCAACTCGATCCGATTACCGGGGAATTGCTCAAGTTCCTCGTCTGGTTTGTTTCGATGGTCATTTTCGTCTTGATCCATTATCTGGTCTACGTGATCTTTGCTGACTCAGGCAAGAAGATACCCGTGCCAGATGCCGCGCTAGAGTACCGGTACAGGCCCGATTTTTTGCCGAAACATGGCTTTTTCATCGACTTGCACGGCCACACGACAGCATCCGACGGCTGGCTCACGCCCGAGCAGCTGATCAAGTGGCACATCGCTAATGACTACGATGCCTTCGTGCTCACGGATCACAACACGGGCGTCAACAACAAGCCGATACTTGCGCTTCAACCAAAATACCCGGAAATCTTGATCATCCCGGGCTACGAGTGGACGACCGATCGCTTGCACTTGAATTTCATCGGCATCGAAGATTACCCGAACCCGGTGCCGAAGAACCCGACCGATGAGCAATGCGCGGATGCCATCACGAAAGCCAAGGCACTCGGGGCTATAGTGCTCGTCGACCACATCACCTGGACCAAGGATCAACCCCGGTTACGATCCGGCGAGTTGATCCATCCCACGCGAGAGCAATTGCTCGACTGGGGTGCCGATGGTTTCGAGATCAACAACGAGATGTATTGGCACGATCCCATGACCTTGACATTTCTCGACGAGATCCACCACGAGTGGAAGGGTCGCAAGATCTTCGCGGGCACGGGCACCGACATCCACAACCCGTTCCGCTCCTTCCCGACGGGATGGACGCATCTCTTGCTTGAAGAATCGGAACGCGTGCCGGTCAGCATCGACACCGTGAAAAAGGTGCTCCTCGAAGGTCGCACGAAGACCATCCAGAACCACGACTACCGCAAACCGCCCGAGGCCGCCTTCTTGCCCCGCGCTTATGATAATCGATGGAAAACCGTCTTCGCCCCGTTCATCGGCACGGCGCAAGGTGCCAGGCTGGCTGCCCCCACGGGCAAAGCAGTGGCGAGTTACATCGCCTGGCTGGTCATCGCGTACCTGCCGGTCAGGCTACTGTTCTGGATCTTCACCTTGATTTGAGGCAGCGGATGTCACTTGGTTATCGTCGCGGAATCGGCAACGGTACCATTCAGGTACATCCCGTAAATATCGAGATTGTCACCGTGGATCACGTATTTTCCGTACATAGTCTCGCCGTAGACGTAAGCCTGGGACCCGGGGATGTCGGCGCCGCGCCAATGATCGGCATCTACGGTTGCAGTGATCATATATGTGACGTTGTTGTTG
>JAUQYW010000741.1 GCA_030587525.1 Candidatus Sigynarchaeota archaeon
ATCTCAGGATCAGCAGATGATAGACTTATCCTATGGGAAACCCAGACGGGCAAGCCGATACGAAAGTTCGAGGGCTCTCCAGGTGGACTAACCGCGTGTGCAATATCACCAGATGGCGCGATGATCGCATCCGCATCACGGGACACCACGGTGAGGATATGGGGAACTCGACTTGGCAAGGAATTACAAACGCTGGTCGGGCACTCGGATTGGGTACTTGATTGCGCCTTTTCTCCAGATGGGATAACAGTAGCCTCGGCATCGGCTGACACAACGGTGAAGATATGGGACGTGAGCTCGATTCGTAATTTCCGGGATGAATTTGATGATGGTACTCCATATTATGGGAAGGTAAAGGAACCATAGCATCGAATTTCAAAGCCCACTGCTTTCACCTTTCCTCGACACCTTTTTCAAGAAGATGCTCTTCGAGATCTTTTATCCGAGCTGAATTTCCAGTACTTTCCTTTCCCATAATCATCATCTTTGCATTTCAATGAATTCCGAGATTCTGGCATAGTGCAAGAAGCAAACTTATTTATGAGCACCAATCGAAGGATAGCACCGAGCGTCGATGAGCAGCAATGACATGGACTTGCTCCGCAAGTTCCAGAAAATCATCAAGATGGCCAGCCGTGTCAAGAAAAACGACGTTGCCGAGGCGCTGGGTTTGCCAGACGAGGAACTATTCGTGAAGTTGATGGACTGGAGTGACCAATTCCCGTTCAAGATCGATGGCGACATGATCGTCGTCGATGACTCGGCCGGCTTCGTGAACGCACTTGATCGACAATTCGCAGCTTAGGATTCCCGCGAGCAAAGCAAGGATGGAAAATTAGATCCCGCGAGCACGGCGATGGATGCTAGCCCGGTGATTCTCGATACCCCGCTCCGCGCGTTGCACGAGCGGCAAGAGCGTGATCGGCAAGAAGCTTTGCTGCGCGCTGAGCAAGAATACGCCCGGTTATCCGAGCGGGCACGACAGCTCATCAACGATGGGAGCTGGCGGCAAGCCAAGGCCACCTTGCAAGCCATCACCGTGCTGTGCGAAAAACACGGCTGGGCCGACCGGCAGCAAGCTAACGCGGACGCCGTAGAAGGAGTCGGCCAGCACGAGATGCAGCAACAGCAAGAAGAGAAGGAACACCGTGAGCGGGTATGCCGGGAAGCGGAAGATCGTCAAAAGCAAGAGCCGCTCGTGACCCGGTATCAGCGCGTGGAGTTAACAAGGCACGAGACCGACGTGATGGCCGAGCTGGAACGTCTCGCCGGGACGGCCATTCCGCCTGTTAAAAAAGTCGAGTATAACTCGTTCGGGTTCGTCGCCAGCGGCGGACACGTCACGGGACTCGATCTTTACAATAAGAAATTAACTTCTCTCCCCGGCACGATAGGGAACCTTGCATCGCTGAAAGAGCTAAAACTCATATATAACCAGCTGTCATCTCTCCCCGACACGATTGGAAACTTGACAGCGCTGAAAGAGTTATATTTGTATAGCAACAAATTAACGTCACTCCCCGAGATTATCACGCGGATGACATGGCTCAAAGAAATATATCTTGAAGAGAGGAACTGGAACCTCGCCCAACTCTCTCTCAAAAAGAGAGAGGGGATAAACAGTCGAGGTTGCCAATATGAGGTATTGAAGAAAGTCTCGAAGAACTCCTACAAGCTGCTGAAGCTCCGCAAGCAAGACTTCATGAAGAAAACAGCCAAGGATCTAGAAAGAATTCGAAAAATCTTGGAGATCGAAGAGGGACGGTTCACTGTGCATCAGCCAACCGACAAGATGTTGCGAAATTTCATCGATGAACAGATCACCCTCATCAACGAAGTGAAAGAAGAGCAGATTACAAGTTCGAGCAGTTTCTTGTTGCCAAGAAAAATCCTATCTTGGTTGAAATTGAAGCTCGAAACAGGGCTCATCGATGCAACTGGCAACCGACGTTTTAATCCTATCTTGGTTGAAATTGAAGCCTGGCCGGCAATCAAGTGAAGTTCCTGGAGATCGAGTTTTAATCCTATCTTGGTTGAAATTGAAGCAACGTGAGGCTCAAGAACGATAACAAGAACTGCCTGTTTTAATCCTATCTTGGTTGAAATTGAAGGTGATTCAGTCATCCTCCTTGATTAACGGTTCTTCCTTCGTTTTAATCCTATCTTGGTTGAAATTGAAGTCTGGGACGCCTTCTCGGCATTCTGCACGTATCATTAGTTTTAATCCTATCTTGGTTGAAATTGAAGGAGATCAGGGACAACAAGTCCCGCGCGGCGATCCTATGTTTTAATCCTATCTTGGTTGAAATTGAAGCCGATGTAATAATCACCCAGCTCCGCACGAAATACCCGTTTTAATCCTATCTTGGTTGAAATTGAAGATGGAAAGCAAACAAGACTTAGATGCCCTTTTGAAGGAGTTTTAATCCTATCTTGGTTGAAATTGAAGGGATTGGTTGGGTGTTTCATCCCCACGTGCATTTGGTGTTTTAATCCTATCTTGGTTGAAATTGAAGCTACACGAGGTCATCGATACAATCTATTCCTATTATGAGTTTTAATCCTATCTTGGTTGAAATTGAAGATATCAACGGGGCAACGAAAATCGTGGAATATCGCCTGTTTTAATCCTATCTTGGTTGAAATTGAAGAAAGATCCGTGCAATGCACCATCGTTCGCTGGCAAGTTTTAATCCTATCTTGGTTGAAATTGAAGTGTGAACAGAATGCCTCTATGGGCACTCCCGTTATGGTTTTAATCCTATCTTGGTTGAAATTGAAGCACAACCGTCGGAAGTCGTGGGGGGTTATCTTGTACCCGTTTTAATCCTATCTTGGTTGAAATTGAAGGGTCACGTTCGCGCCATCGCTGCTCGTCACGTTCACGTTTTAATCCTATCTTGGTTGAAATTGAAGGGGGGTCATCTCTCTATTCTATCACGTTGTTGGCTTGTTTCCCGGGCTCGGTGCGGGAAACCCTCGCTAAGCCACGCTATTTTTAACTCCGTCTATCACCCGTTTTCATGTCTTTTGTGCATGATGTGATTTTTAACGAGATCGCAAGAAAAAATCGCGCTCCTTGAGCACCCCCTCCAAAAGAAACGCGTGCAAGTCTATCCCGATGATTCCGATGAACGGTTTAATGGTCGTGCCGTACTTCGTCTTCGCAGGAACATCGATGATGAAAGGTGCCGTCTTGTCGAGCATCGGGAGCCTTAATTTTGCTTCTATCGCGAATGCAAACGTGGATGCAGAATATCTGTCCGTCCGTGGTTGTATAGCAAAAAAAATGGCATGTATCTCTTCCTTGAGCAATGGATTGACGCATTGGTTGATGACTGCTTGAACGCTAGCATCGTCCGAAACAAGCCGGATTCCAGACCATCCCTTGATGATGGCGGGGTATTGCAAGCCATGTAGCACGACCGTGTCCTCAGCTTCCGCATCAGGCGTCGGCTTCGATACTTGATACTCGGTTGTCAGGTTTCCGTTCGGTTTTATAACGTCCTTGTAAAAAGGGAGGCTTGGCGCCGTGTAATACACGTTCCGGCCTTTCTCGCCGGGCGGCGTGTACCCCGTAATGGCGATGACAGGGATTCGGTTATCGAAATGGCGCCAATTTTCCTTGACTATGTTATGCCACGGATCGCTGTTCCGGATCCTCGTTTTCTCGATGATGCAGCTTCGCGCTGGATCCACGATACCATAGCGCAATATAGTCTCGACGTTGTAGATTTTACACGCGTGATTGGTAATATCATACACGATGACATCGAGCAGCGATGAAGGACGGAATTGCATAAAGATCCAGTCGAGAAATCGTCTTTCATCACCACTAGCTGCTTGGGACCGGATCGCTGCTCTTTGCCGGGCGATATCATCGATATCCCGCTTGTAGAGCGTGGGAAATATCTGCCGTGCCGCATCCGCGATCTGGCCCTTCCATGCTTGCGAGATCATGTTCGGGGCATACCCGTCGACCAAGAGGCCACCAGAGAGGTCATCGAGCACGTTCAAGAACTCGATGGGGGCATAATTGCGCCGGAACTCCTCGTGCTTCGAATACCACCGGTAGATTGGCGTGCCTTGATTGCCGCGGTACAAGAACTCATGTAGCGACTCTCTCGCTACGGGGGAAGCGCCGAAGTTTTCAGAGAGTCCAATCGCCACGCTGCTCGGTAACAGCATGTAACAAGTGCAATCACGGGTGCGGGCTCCCCGCAACCTCCCGAACCGCTGTTCAAACAGTTGCGGCGTCGGCGCCGCCATCACGAGGACGTCAGCATCGAAGTCAATGCCGAGATCGATGGTACGGTTTCCAACGACGACACTTTTTTGCCGAGCCTTGAAACGGTCATCGTCAGTCACAGAACCGAGCCCGTGGATTTCCCCGATGATATCATCCTTGAATCCGCATTGATCTTTCAATAATCTCGCAACATCCATACAGTCCTTCACGGAGTCCCCGATGAACACGACCCGGAGGCCCTTGGCCACGTGTTCCTTGATTTTCTTAATATTATCCTCGGTGAAGAAGGAAGTCAAGTGCACCATGCCCCGAAAATCCCTTATGCCGATGGGTTCCACCAGCACGTCTGGCAATATCTGCCGCGTGTCATCTGCCCGCTGGACAGGTTGCTCGCGGAAATCATCGTAGATCTTGATGCCGATAGACCGGAGCCGGGTTATCATGTCGTCATCGGGAGTGGCGCTCGCCAGGATCACGCAAGCATTTCCGCGCCGCTGGAATGCAAGGTGGCACAGCATGATTATCATCCACTCGATCTCGCACTTCTGCTTCACGTCATAGGAATCAAATTCATCGAAAAAATAGATATCCGGAAAGCGCACGGCAATCGCAGCCTTCACGGTATCCGCGGTCACCGAACGCGTGCGCTGGTAATAGCTGGCATACCGCCCGTCGCGGGATAAGGCATAACTCATCGAGTAATAGAAGGAATCGATGGTCGTGAAGATAGCTTTGGACTCGCTGTATATATCAACGATAGCGTCTGCTTTTTTGTATTTTTCCCGTGCATCTGGACCGATATCACTTTGCTTTCTCTCCAGGAATCGCTGCGTCTCGTCTTCGTTGATCTTCATGGCCGTGTCAGTCACGAAAGGTATGGCATCCGCAAGTTCCCCCTCGATGCGATACTCCATGAACTTTCCATATTGTTCCCGGACAAGCTCCTTGGTGGGATACATGAAGACCGACCTGAATCCATGGAGCAGTGTCCCGCTGTAACCAGCGAGGGATTTTCCCGAACCGGTCGGGTTCCTCAAGATGATGACGCCGTTTTCATGACCGGGATCGGTCACGATCTCGTGTATCTTGCGTGCCACGTCGATCTGGTATTGAAACGGGCTGATTCGTGAAGGGGGATTCCCGCGGTTCAATCGATTGAAGTTCTCTACGAGGGAACGGTCCTCTGGTTTACAAGTCTCTTTCGTCACGAGCTTGTAATTGATGGCATCAACCTTCATTTTTTTCACGAAAAAAAGGAAAGATCATCGCGTTATTTCTAGCAATTTATCGATTACCTTGAATAGCTGGTAAAACTCCGACATTCTCTTGGCTTCGGATTTTTCCAGGTATCTCCAGCACCAGTCGATCATCTTCAAAGGGGACCGAATGAATTGATCGATGACCGTAGGGATCGTGTTGTCTTTCGCAGCATCAGGCCGGATAGCCTTAAAATTGATGTAGATCACGAAGATCAT
Source organism: Candidatus Sigynarchaeota archaeon (assembly GCA_030587525.1). Taxonomy (GTDB): domain Archaea; phylum Asgardarchaeota; class Lokiarchaeia; order Sigyniarchaeales; family Sigyniarchaeaceae; genus Sigyniarchaeum; species Sigyniarchaeum tengchongense. The sequence goes on from JAUQYW010000741.1 coordinate 5,725, forward strand.
CAAGAGGAGCTTGGCAATCAATTCGCCTGCTCCGAGCCCGATCTCGCTTCCTACCAGCCGGTTCACCAGCGGTGGCGGGGCATCCATCGTGACGATCGAATTCGACGTAACAAGCGGGATGTTTCCGTAATCTTGGGTGACCGACACGCGGGCACCGGTTACTAGCGAAACGAGCGCCGCGATGGCACTCGCGATCAACCACATGCTCGTGGGATTGGTATCCTTCTCTATGAACTTGAAGGGCACGACGAATCCGTTGAGTTGCATGTACCTGGACCCAATGATATCTTGCCGTTCGGCTTCGATGTTCACCCCGCCGATTTCGCCAAACTCGTCGACGAGCCGGTTCATCGCGCACGATCGCTCCACGGCTCCTGCGATAAGCTCATGCATCGAATCCATCTTTCCCTCGCTGGACGCGACATAAACGAGGTCCGTGACGATACGGTTGATCACAAACGTGTACAATTTGAGCTCATTCTCTATCGCCATCCGAACTTCTTCATCCGCCAATGTCATGATTTTTTTATAGCTATCCCTGCTGAGCGTGAACAACCCCGAAATGTAAGGGATGATCCACTGCTCGTGATCCCTGGTGAATACGTGATTAGGCGTCACCGTGATGTAAAAGGTTTGATCCGCGTCGCCGTCGCTTATCCAAGGGTATTTCTTGTTCCGGATCGTGATCTTGACCCAGCATCGCAAGCATATTTTTTTTACTTGGCTCGCGCTTATCGATTTCCCACTTGGAACCCGGTCTGAATGGATCTGTAATCCCATGCGCACGAGATTGGGGTTGACAGGTTCGAGATCGGACGTGGCACTGCACAAGAAACATTTCGCATCGAATTTTCCCGGGGCTTTTTCAAGCGCATTAGTATACGCTGATAGCCCGAAATCAGCATCTTCCCGTGGAAGCGGCAATCTATTAAAGCCGATTTCTGAACGGATGATGGGTAAAAGTTTTAAGGCCAATGAGTCGAATTCTCTTCCCTCGAACAACACTTCATTCGATGCGGCGAGTATTCTACACGTCATGTTGAAAAGAGCATCGAGAAAATCGTTCATCGCCATTCCTGGCGCGTAGATTGCATCGCGAACTGCTTTCGCCAGTGGTATTAGATGCCCGGGCGTCGAGGACGGGTTCCGGCTCTGGCTTGCATCGAGGATCTGGAACTTTTGCATGTCGCTCGACAAGTCTCGCCCCGTAAAAAGCATTGAAATGGCGCGGTCTTTCTCGGCATATGACATCCTTTCATAGTTCGATATGAACCCAAAATCGACATACATGTCTTCAACGGCAGATATGTACAAGAATACGGCATGTGCGAACATGTCATACTTGATCGCGGCATATTGAGCCCCCCACGCTGCTTCTGCCTTTTGCCGCTCATCAAATTTCGCTGAAATCCTGCCGAATATCTTCTCAAGATTCGTTCTCTTAAAGACCTTGGTGAGCAAGGTCAAGGTTTTCCTCGGGTGTGCTTTTTCCCAGTAATTCTTGGTCTTGATCTTGGCCATGTTCAGTTGGATAGCGAACTGTACAGTATCGTCCGACAAGTACGTGTCGAGATTAGAAGCGATAGCGCTGTAAACTTGCTCGGCATCAATTTCCACCGCTTCACTTGATAAATAAATAGTTCCGTCAGGGAAAAACAACACCGGAAGCCACTTCCGATTCTTCAGCTCGGCTTCGGTGATCTGGTGCAATGTTGAAATAAAGTCGCCGTCGAACGCCCCTGTTTCGTGGTAGGAAAGGTGCCAAGACAAGCTCTTGCATGACGAGACCTTCGCTTTCATCGTTTTTAACGTGTCTTCGATGGAACTAATGGCATCCTCGACACCCTTTGCCGAGGCTATCCGGTCCCCGAGCAGCAAGAGGTGATACGTGATGTCACGATCGTATAATACTGTTGCCGGGTTAGCGTACATCTGCTCCGTCACGTTGTTTTTCACGGGATGGTGGTGATCGATGGTTGGTGCAATCTTTGCCTCGATCGTGGACCGTGGTAAACTCTCGGGGTCATAATGGAAATCCCTGAGGAGTTTTTCGTAATCATCTAGGCTGATCACGTGTCCATACGTCGCGTGAGTGGCGGGGTCCCGTTCTAGCTTGTGCATGTCGTGGACGGTCAGCTCCGCATACAAGATCGCCTCGTCTTTTTCAGTTATTATCTTGTTTTCCCGGAGACGAAGCACGTCTATCATGCGATGTGCTGCAGACACGGCATTGAACACGTGCGTGAGCATGGATTGGTCGATTGCACTCGAATCGTCCGTCTTGATCAAGCTTCCTTTCTCATCATAGAAGATGCGGGATTTTGCCGGAACCGCGGCATATCTTATCTTGATGAGGGGAAAGACGTGATTCATCCACCAATCAAAAGGTGTTTGTTTCGGTCGTTCTTCTGTCACGTGGCTGCAACTCCTTGGAAATGATATGATAGCGGTAACATAAGCTTCTGATCGGAGAGATTAATCATTTGGATACTTGTCTTGAACCGCACGCTATAAATCAGGTCGTTTGGATTCATTCGCGTGATGGATGCAATGTAATCTTGTCCTATCTTCAATCCACGAGGTAAATCGACCGGATTGAGAAGCCAATCGCAATAGCCAGAGCTATTCTTTAACGAGAATGGGACCTCGATCAGCGTCACGGTCGCCTTGCTCGCCAATTTTCCGAGCCTGATCACCTGCGGTATCCCCGAGATCAAGGTTCCAAAGGGCAAGGATGAAGTGACAAACGTTGCAAACGTGGTTTCAGGATCGATGACCTTGATATCCGAGAATTGTAGCAAGTTTTTAGATGTTGGCTTGTTGAATGTCCGGTAATCGTCATCTTGCCATCCAATCTTGAAGATGGTCGTGGCCGCGCTCTGCTTTACCACCCTTTGATGGCCCTCGCTCTTTTCCGGTGCATCATCACGGATCGGTAGCGCGGGATACACGTAAATGGGGGATTTTGCTTTCTGGAAGTCCTCCAGATATGTCGGAACGAATGAATGGATCCTGATACTAGGTGCGATCACGTTCTTGAGTGCATATTGCAATCCGATGTTGTGGAGCAACGGCAATGTCTCCTTCATGCGATTCTCCTCGCGGGAATTAAAGTAGATATAGTCGTCGCATCTTATTTTTGCCAATGCAACGGTCTTGATGTCGAATTTCATGGTCATCATCTCCATCCAGCGCGTGAAAATGGAAAGGAAATTCACGCGGAGGACAAGGACTTGATTTTATCGTCACATTCCTTGGTGATCTTGTCGACAATTTTCTGCCGCTCGTCTTTCTTTTTCCCGGACAATTCTGCATTCTTGAAATCCAGTTTCACGAGAATCTTCTTGTACAAGTTTGCATAGATGCCAATCCACTTGGCCGTCTTTTCTTCGGATTGGAACACGTCTCCAAGAACAGCGTTCAAGATTGCATCACCGGCGATGATTTTTCCCGAGTCGATCGAGGATTGCTTGCAGAGGTCCGCGATTCCCTCCATCGTGCTCTTCTTCAAGTCTGCTATGGGCGGCAACTCCGCCTTCTTGCCGATCTTGTTGTACAACCATTGCGATAATGCCAAGTTGGACGGCAATTCCTCGTGGTTGAAGATCACCCCGATGAGATGTAATTGCACCTTGCCCGTGCGCGTCGACACAGCGCCGGCATGACTTGTTTTAGAGATCACATAAACCATGTATGCGATGTCTTCCTTGGTCGGGTCTTGCAGCGTGATGATCGAAGGGAACACGGTCTCGGGCAAGAAATATTCTTTCTCGCCGAGGGCGGTGCTCGCCTTAGGGATTCGCAGGTCGTCAGACTGGGCATTGAACGTGATGAATTGCGCGATGCCCTTGTCGAGCGGGCGTATCGTGAAGGAACTGCTCGTCTTCACCCTTGATTTTCCCGCGAACGCCACGCCGTCCTCGTTTCCTTCCTCCCCGACGGCGAAGCCGAATAGCCCGTCATCCGGATCGACCTTGGATAATCGCTTGGTGCCTGCTAAGACACCATCTCCCAGGTCCACGACGGTCGGCGCATACGTGCGCAGCAGCGATTTCGACTTCCGACGAAGCGTGGCCGTCATCTTCCGCATGAACTGGACACCACGCGTGATTCTATCCTTGCCACCGATCACGTCCACCGTTTCCTTGGCTAGGATCGACGTACCATCCTGGGTAAAGATTGCATAATCCTGGAGTTCCTCGAGCACGACGAAGTGGATATACGTTTCGGTAGGCTGGTTCTTGTACGCATTTTCTTCGAGCTTGTTCGTGCAGAACTTGTCGAGATCAAGCCCGTTCTTGCTACAAATGGTCTTCAATTCCTTGCTTTCGAGATTCATTGCGCGTTCTCCTCTTTCGAAGCATTATTTTGCGAAGCCCAATATTCAACATTCAGGCGGACAACAGCACCCTTGAAAACGGGCAAGATGACGTCCTCCCTGAGGGTCCGCACGCGGGAATAACTCTTGTTCACCTTGGATTCCACGTACGTGACGAACCGATCCATCCAATTCACAAGTTTCTCTCTCGTGAAACCCTTGCAAAACCCGTAGGTCGGGTTTCCTTTCTGTTCTCTTGACATGGTATCGTTAAATGCCCCGATGCAAGCATCCACGATCGATGCATGGTCGGTGACACCCGATGCCGCAATGCTGGATACCGTGTCGCATAACAATCGAGGGAGCTTGACGATCATGGATTGCTTGTCGATCTTGTTCCCTATCACGTACACGATTTCCTGCAAAAAATCTTCCATTAATTTCGAGATTTCTTCAGTCATATAATTTCAACTCCTCGATGCCAGTCATTCTTTCGAATAAATGTTCCCGGGAAATGCCGGTACTACCCGTTCGGTTCCTTTTTCGATCCTCGCAATACCCAAGTCTTGCAACGCATTCGCGATGTTCCACGTGTTTGACCTGCTGGTCGAGAGTACCGCCGCCATCTCGCTAATCGTCTTGCCATTACCGAGGCTTTCCATGAACTCGCGCTGGCGATCGGTCAAGCACGGCATGCGGGGATACTGGATGATATCCTCATGGCTCTTGGTGGAATGCTCGACCCGCCGCACGTACAAGATCACCAAGTCTTCGATCTTGGAAAGCAAGCTCGCGTACAACAAGGCATCCGACACGCATTTATCACCACCGGTAATATCGCACACGATGCGGTACCCCGGATAGGAGTCAAGTAATCGATTGAACTTCCGGACGTTCCCGTAAAAGTCGTAAAGATCGACTTCCATCTCCTCAACTTCAAGTAGTTGCCGCACGCGGGCAACATTCCGAGCGATAGATAGTTTCATTTGTTCGTCGTCGATCGACGCGACAGGTGTATGGATGGCAATCACCTTTTCGCCACCGAATACTTGAATGACCTTGCGAATGGCATAATCCCCGGTCGCGATCGATGACACGATCAGTGTTTTTTTCAGCTGCATTGCATCACGCATGAAGTGAGTTTCAAGTGCATTATGATGTCATTCACATTTAAGCGTTTTGATCACGAAATTAATGGCAATCATTAAATATCGGACTCATCATATTGTACATGATCGGCATGGTACCAGATCACGCTCCCGCCACGGCCATGAATCAAGGTCGCTCGATCACGGGATACCGCTTGCACGTTCGCTGCAAGTCCATATCGAGCGGCATTTATCGCCCGGACAATCACAGCGACGTGCATGGTATGATCTTATCATTTATGAAGGCTCATGATGAGGGCATCTCCGCCAAGATGCACGAGCATGGCACGCGTAAACCATGGTCTTTTTCAAGGATTTTCTTCGACATTGCAACGCCCGTCCCGGAGTCTCGCTGGTTCCATGTGCGGGAAGGTATCGGCGGGCAGTTTTTCATCAACACCACGAGCGAAGATGTGTACACGGCACTAGTCTCAGGTCTTTCGCGCCATATACAAAGCCGGTTGAACGACATTGCGCTGGAACTCATGGACATCGATTGCGAAACGACTGATCTCGCCACGGTAACCCCGGTGCCGGCCATAACCATGGTGTTCCACACCCCGACCTTCTTCAGGGAGTATGCTGACGCGCAGATCACGACGGAATTTGACCTTGGCAAGCTGATCCGCTTTCAATGCCTTGCCCTCACCAGAGCCGAGATGGCATTCATCGATCCAGACCGTTTATTAAAAAATGTCACCGTGGGATCGAAATTGCTAAAACCGGCAACCGGCATGCTCCACGAGAAAGACAAAAACATCGTGTGGCCAGGCTTCGTCGGCGAGATCGAGCTGTGTTGCACCGCTACCGATCCAGCAATCATCAAGGATTTCGTAACGATGGCGATCGGGAGCCAATTCATCGGGGTCGGTTCACGGACCAGCATCGGATTTGGCCACGTGACCGTGAAATCGCTTAATGAAAAAACGAGGGCGAGCAATTATGTTTGATTACTACCTCGTCGCTTATGATATCGCCGATCCAAGGCGATTAAACAAGCTCGCCAAATTTTTGGAAGGATACCTTCGCCGCTTACAGAAATCTGTCTTTCAAGGAGAACTCACCGCATCTCAAATAACCAAAGTGCGCGATGGCATCAAGGAAATCATCAACAAGAATGAAGATTCGGTGATAATTTATCCATTATCAAAACAAAACCTGGCTGCTGTCGAAAATTTTGGTGTAGAAAATTGGATCGATGATTTCACTATTGGTTGATGCTATGAAAGAGACTCTGTACATAACGAGCAATAATACGGAATTGCAGAAGGACCATGATTCCATCATCTGCAAATATCCTGATCCGGATAATCCGGGGGAACAATTGAAAAAAAACATACCAGTCCATCGATTATCGAGCATCGAGATGTACGGAAACGTCTCGATCACAATGCCCGTGTTGCAGCTCTGTTCGGAACTCGGCATACCTTGTTTTTTTAACACGTATAATGGGAATCCGATCGGAATGTTCGTGCCAGTTTCCGGGTCCAATCCCATTACACGGTTGAATCAATATGCAGGAATCAATGACAAGGAGCGTCGCCTATTAATCGCGAAAACGATCGTGTACAAAGCTATCCAGGAACGGATTTCGGTGGTAAAGAAACACGGGAAAGGAGAATATCTTCAAGACGTGCTCCACAATCTGGAACAACAACAATCCGCCCTGCTCGGGTCACATGATATAAATGAAGTTAGAGGACACGAGGGTACCGCCATGCGAGTGTTTTTTGACGTTTTTGGCCGATTATTGAATAATCTTCCGTTTCACAATCGGTCACGGAATCCGCCCGAGGTGAGGGAAATGCTTTGCTGAGTTTTGGCAATGCATTGCTTTATAATGCGGTCAATGCTGAAGTATACAAAACATCTCTCGATCCATGCGCAGGTTTCTTGCACGATCCTGCCGGGGCGAGAAATTCACTTGCGCTTGATATTGCAGAGATGTTCCGACCTTTCATTATCGATGATCTCATTCTCGTGACGGATCATCAGCGAATAATGAACCAGGGGCATTTTGATAAGGATGAATTCAAGTGTTATTTAAATCGCGAAGGAAAAATCAAATGGATCGGCGAAATCAAAAAACGAATGGAACATCTAGTCGATTATTCCCCCCTCCAGCGCCCAGTATCCGCGCGCGAGCAGATAAAATTGCAATGTTACAAGTTAATCCAATATCTTGACGGCGAAGAGCACGAATACGAACCTATCGATTTTCAAAATTGGGGTTGAGACAATGAGCATCGATACATCTCGATATGTCAATCCGTTCTCCGTGAACACGTTCTCATATTGCCCAAGGCGCTGGTACATCCAAGACGTGTTCAAGTTTTTCTCTCATAACGAACATACTCTCATTGGGCGACATGTTCACGAACGTCGGGAGGAAATTAATATTCAAAAGCGATCGGAGGTATATCTTGTATCACACAAGTGGCATCTCAAAGGAAAATGCGATTATATCGAGACGGAAGATAAAAATTTTATTCCAGTTGAAGTAAAGAAGTCACGCGATAAATTCGGGGTTCCTATTCACAATGATATTATGCAATTAGTATGTTACGCATTGATGATCGAAGATGTATACAACGTTCCCGTGACGACGGGATTCTTGATTTACGCCGGTTCAAGAAAGAAATACGAAATTTCTATCAAGCTTTACCACAAATCACAGCTGAACCGCTTATTACGGAAAATGGACTTGATGAAAAATCTACCAGAGATTCCAAAAAGGCTAAACAACAAGAACCGGTGCTGGAATTGTTCGATCCATGAGAGATGCTTGTCAACACGTGAAGATCATCAATGAAACACGGAAAAACTTTAAAAAGGTGATGGACGGAGTTAAGAATACCTTGGCTTAGCGAGGGTTTCCGGCACCGAGAACGGGAAACAAGCCAACAACGCAGCAGAATGGAGAAATGACTACCCTTCAATTTCAACCAAGATAGGATTAAAACGATGTGGAAGAGTTCGTTATCCTCGTCCTTGAGCTGGCTTCAATTTCAACCAAGATAGGATTAAAACTTCAAGACAGGCGTGATCTATGCGCTTAATAAAATCTTCAATTTCAACCAAGATAGGATTAAAACATGAAACCATGAAAATCAAGCTCAAGGAAAGTGGCGAGCTTCAATTTCAACCAAGATAGGATTAAAACAATGATGCCATCTCGGCCGTGATCTGCACAAATGGCTTCAATTTCAACCAAGATAGGATTAAAACGATATCGATTTCGATGTGTTCCAGATCGATAGCGACTTGCTTCAATTTCAACCAAGATAGGATTAAAACCGAAAACTCTGGGAGGCAGGATATCGATGAATGCAACTTCAATTTCAACCAAGATAGGATTAAAACCCAACAACGCCGGGAGAAACCAGAAAACCGGAATGTCTTCAATTTCAACCAAGATAGGATTAAAACTCTGTATTCATTATCAATCAATAGTACTGCTATCC
>JAUQYW010000748.1 GCA_030587525.1 Candidatus Sigynarchaeota archaeon
GGGGTCGCGAGTTACAACAGAAGACATCGCACATTTCAATCTAATACGAACCTTGTTACCGAAGGACAAATCATCCATTTTACTTTTCTATGCACCTATCTTCCCTCATCGGATCCGGGAGCTCGCCTTAGAGCTCGGAATAGAGCTTGTCACGATACCCAAGGAACTTGAGCTCACAGATGTCATAGACCGACCATCTGGTCGAATGATCCGAATAACGACACCATCGGCCTGGCGGGTCGTGCACCATTTCATAGTTAATGGCCCATCTTCGATCAATCGGGCGGCTCAAGCGACCAAGACATCATATAGCTGGGCACATCGTATCGTGCAAGATCTCTTAGTCCAGAACCTTATTGAACGGAAAGGACGGGCTTCCTTCAAGATCATCGATCTCGGCAAGTTGATCAACGGTATCGCATGGGAACGCCCGTTCAAAGAACTTGTCGTAAAGGAATGGCAAGCGTCGTCGATATCCTTGACGGATGTTCTCCATGATATCGTCGATGCTGACCCGGATGCGGTCATTACCGGATATTATGCGGTCCAAGAATATGGTGACTTTGCACGAAGGGTCGATCTCGTTCAGGTCTATTCAAGAAATCATCAAGAGCTCGAACGACATCTCGGAAGATCGGATAATGGTATAAAAATATCCGTTCTACAACCAGATAGGGTGATCGAATCGGTCAAGGCCACAAGATTGGGCTTCGAAGGGATCCGCGTCGTAGCCCCGATCCAGCTGGTCTTGGACCTGGCCGGACTTGGTTTCGCGGCCCAAGATCTCCTACAACAGATACTGGGGGAACTGAAGGATGAGACGAGATGACCCGGTATTTGAACGGTCCGAGACCGAGCTTCGATTCATTGCCGAATGGTATGCACCAAATCATAAACAGGACGAACGGCCGATCAGTCTATTGCTAGTTGGTGGATGGGCGGTCTGGTGCTATAATCCATACTATCCCAGCATTGATATTGACATAGTGTCCTCGAATAAGTTGAGACAGAGCCTCTTTAATGTGTTACATAAAAAGAGAGCCTTCGATAGGGTGCCCTCCATTGAACGGAACATCACTGCCTTCATGTTGCCATTCGAAGGCAAGGAGATAATAATCGATTATGATGGGCTCAACAATCCGGGCGATTTCAAGGGCCGGGATGAAAAGCTCCCATGGTCTCATGCAATCGATAATCATAAGATCCATCAGATCGGGGCCGGTTTTCTCCCTATACCGGAACGGGGCATCCTGCTGCTTCACAAATTGAAAGCGATCGTTGATAGGTCCTGG
>JAUQYW010000752.1 GCA_030587525.1 Candidatus Sigynarchaeota archaeon
CCCCGGGAGTATGCCCGCCCGTGCACGCCGTCGACCGTCGCCGACACGCAGCCCGCGATCTCCTTCTCGCGGGTCGCATCTTCGACCACGTACCACCCACTGTGGCCACCCGTCATGTCCTTGTGCAAGTAGCCCGCATCCGTGTATTCCTGGTACGTGTAAGTCCCTCGATATACTTCCTGGTAAATGTTCTGGATCGCTGCCACGTCGCCGGGCCGCGCATGCCGGAGCGATGCCCAGTCGAGCGCCGGCGGGGCAGCGATCGCCGCAGTTTTCGTGATTGCCATGTGAAATACCTCTGTTGAAAGGTATCTCGGAAGAATACGGATCGCATTTAAAGAAAAAGAATTTGAAAAAGCGGGACCGGGTGGACGTGATCGTGTATGAAATGCGAGGGAAAATTAGCGGGAAAAATCCAGTGGTCAAGCGGTCCAATTTGTATGAATGCTTTAATATTCGCTGAGGGATTCGATCGTGAAGTGTTTCTTGCAGGCTGGACAATCGAAATGTGGTGGATATCCACACAGCATAGCGGGATTTTTCCCCATTCTGCCATAGTTCTTGTCGTGTAGTGTTAGGGGCCCTTTGCATCGGGGGCATAATGGAGTAGAAATTTTAGGGATTATTTCCATATTGATTGAATGAAAGCACTTCCTTTTAAATTTAATCGCCGCGAATAATGATCCGGTCAAATATCTCGAATTGTTTCCAGCTCAGAGTAGTTATTAGATTATTGGGTGGAGTTGTTCTTGATATATTACATGGCAACAAAATCGGGTCACGGATTTCAGTCGGATCCGTTCTAAGTCGTGATTTTTTTGCTGAAAGATATTGGATATTGAAAGAAGGGATGAAGAAGATGACATCACGCTATAACATTTATACACCAGGGCGTTCTTGTTTAGTGGTGATATGTATGGGGAGCGATGTCTCGCACAATGGTTCTGCTAGGGAGTATTTCGACAAGCTGGTCTGGCGGGTGACTGCAAGCAAGGAAGACCAAGGAGCCCTTGCTCTTGCCACGTTGAAGCCGTTCAAGGAAGGCAGCGTGCTCGGCATCGAGGTCGAAGCCACGGATCTCTTCCATGCGAGCCCGGAGGATTACCAGGGTCTCGTGTGTGGAGGCTTTCACGAGTGCCTCGGCAACTTCTTGAAGCAAGAGGGGGCGAACCAGTACACCGGGAAGCTCAAGGTCATGCTGGGCCAGCCCCGCGACCATCCCATCGCCCTGAAGGCGTCGTCCTATGCCGAGGGCAGGATCGCCGCCTTGCAAGCAGCGTTCGGCGAGACCATCTTTCTCGAAGGGAAAGAGTACTTCGGCAAGGTCAAGCAATGGTCCAAGCAAAACCCGAAAGCGGCCAAGGCCATCAAGTGGGGACTGATCGCCGGAGGATTCGCAGCCGCAGGAATCGGAGGTTACTTCCTCGTCGCCAGCCTCCAAAACGCAGCAGCACAACAAGGAATAATGAACGCGAATCTACAATACAAGGAAGGGATAGAACTCGTTAGAAGTAATGTCATCCCTCCAGAAACGGAACTTGCGCAGGAAATAGTCAATGGTAACGCTGCTTACGATGCGGCTGCTCTCGCTAAGGACGCTGCCATGACTACTGCTGTTTTTGGTGGTGTTGTCGTTGGTATTTCTGGCGGCGCTTCCGTGACGGGTATTGCTGTTCCTGCTCGGAAGGTCAAGATCGGCGAGGCGGATCGCCATGTCGGCTTGTACGTGATGGCTCGCAAGAACTACATCGAAGAATCCAGGGAAACTGACAAGCAAATCCTTGAAGTACTATCGAAGTGATAATGGAAGGACATCGTCATAAATCGTTGGGAAATCGTTGTAACTTCCTCAATATCAGCGTTGTTTAAAAAATATATCTTTATATTGAGTGAAAAAGCACTAAATGAGTCTACCTAACTAAAACGTGGGGCACCGACATATTTATTTCTTTCACGATCGTTTGCTCTTCGAAAAACGCACGTTTCGGGAAATGAATGCGCTTTAACATTTTTCGTTGTTGTCCGTTTCGATGATTTGCTAAAACACAATTCGTTGAATCGCTTGATTCCATGTTTCGCAGAAAATACGCGTATTGTAAGGAAAGAACTATAAAGAGGAGCGACGGATGTCAAATCGTGGAAGCCTG
>JAUQYW010000758.1 GCA_030587525.1 Candidatus Sigynarchaeota archaeon
AAGAAATCTTGACGTTTGGCATCGAGCTCATAAAAAAATATGTGCCTCCACCAATTTCTCAATTTTCATAGAAATATTGGCCTGACGAGCGCTGTGCCTTGTCGAGCTGTGAATCTTTCTTGTTGATGCGTGCACGCCCGGTTTCCTCGTCCCGCCGGAATGTCACGTCCAGGATCTTCAAGAATGCATTCATGCCTTCCCGCTTGTCCAGCGGCCCGATGGTCTTTCCTTGCTTGCCCGGCGTGCCGGTGAAGATGAGCATGCGATCGGCGAGCGCGTCCGCGATCTGGATGTCGTGCTCGATGCAGATCGTCGTTGCATGGGACCGCTTCGTGTTCGCACGGATCACTGAGCTCACGTGCAAGCGTTCCTCGACGTCCAGGTATGCAGATGGCTCATCGAGGACGTACAAGTCGCAGCGCGCTGCCAGGCAAGCGACGATGTGCACGCGCTGGAGCTCCCCGCCGGATAGCTCAGCGACCTGCTTGTCGAATAGCCGGTCCACACCGAGCGGGCGATATAATGGTTCCAGCATGGCTTCCGAGAAATCATAATTTTGCGACGAATCGACGATGAACTCCTTCACGGTGCCCTTGAATTCCCTCGTGATGTATTGCGGCTTGTAGGCAACGCTGCTCGCGATGGGATGGTACTTGCAGCTTGCGTCCGGTTCAAGTTTTCCCGCGATGATTTTCGCGAACGTGGATTTGCCCAAGCCATTCTCGCCCACGACCCCGAGTATTTCCGACATGTAGATCACGCCGGGGTTGATCACCAGCTTGAAATCATCAAAAGTCTTCACGATCTTGCCGTACGACGCGAAGACGCGCGCGTTGTCCCACCTGCGGCCGCCGATCGTGCGCTTGAACGTGATCTCGTTGCTCCGGAATTGCACGTTTTCGGTCTTCACGAACCCCTTTAAGTACGAGTTGATACCACCCTTCGTCGTTTGCACGTTCGTCACGATGCCGAACTGGTGGGGATTGCCATAGAACAAGTGTATCACGTCTGACATGTAATCGAGGATGGTCAGGTCATGCTCCACGACAAGAATCGGGTATTTTATTTTTGATCCATTCGCCCGGGCATCGAGTAAATCCGCGAGGGCGATGCGCTTTTTCACGTCGAGGAACGTGCAAGGTTCATCGATGAGATACATGTCGGCCTCGCTCACGAGCACCTGGGCAATGGCGAACCGCTGGAGCTCCCCACCACTGCATTGTTCGAGAGACCGGGTCGCGATGGCTTGTATATCAAGGTTCTCCAGGATCTTCGCGAAAAACGCATCGTCCACGGCCTTGGATGCCTGGAGAATTTCCAGGACGGTCTTTCCCCGGTATCGATCGAACAGCACGTTGAGGACTTGCTGCTTGTAAGCGACCTTGCGCCTTCCCGCGTACAAGTCCGAGAAGTGCTCCCGCATTTCGCCCTCCCTGATGTGCTTCGTGAACTCGACCCAGTCGACCTTGCCTTCTTGCTTAGTAAAATCTCCAAAGTTGGGTTTCAGCAAGCCCGCGAGGATGTTAAAGACCGTGGATTTGCCGATGCCGTTAGGCCCACACAAGCCGGTGACGCGGCCGGGAACGAGCGCTGGAAGGCCATACAACCTGAATCCTTCCTCACCATTTGCTCCCGGAAATGCATGAATTTTATTCTTGCTCGTATCCTCTTCGAGGATGTTTTTAACATAGATTGCCTTTGCAGGGCAAATATTTGCACAGATACCACATTTTATGCAAAATTCCTCATGGATGATGATTTGATTCGTCGAATCCTTAACACGGATCGGTATCTCGACCTTCTCGTGCTTTTTCGGTTTCTTCGCGCTGATCGTGATGGGACATTGCGTAATGCAAGGCCTCCCGCACATGTTGATGGTACAGCGGTCGTAATCAACAACGTAAACCTTTCGCATCAGTATTGAAAAGCACGCGTGGCTCAAAAAATATGAAGAATTGGTGTTAATCTCAAAATTCGTAATATAAAAAAAAATTCTTGTTAAAAGAGATTCTTTCCGCCGTCGCTGCCCTTAGTACGTTTCACGCCGCCGATCACGCTGCTTGCTATGACGACAGCGATGCCTAGTAGCGCCACGAAGCTCCACTTCCCGATATCTTGCCAGTCTTGCCCCGTGAGACATCACCCATCAAAATATGATCGAGATACTTCTTGGAGCAAGACTAGTTAAACAAATATCTTGATGACCTGGCTCGCCGTATGCTTATTATTAGGCTGCTCCCTTGATATTTTATTAATTTTCTTTCGTCTTATCCCGGGTCTCTTTCAAGCATCAAAGGAAAAATCCTTTATGCGACGCTCTTGCTCGCGACGCAATTCAACACATATGATATAAAAAAATAAAAATTTCTCGTTAAAAATAGTTCTGCTCGATTACTGTTTACCGCTTTCAATAACGTGGCTTTTTATGCTTCTGGTAGCATTCAGAACAATAAACTGGCTTTCCTTCTGTTGGCTTGAATGGAACCTGGGTCTCTTTCCCGCAATCTGAACATTTTGCAGGATGCATTTCCCGGGGTCCGCCAAAATCACGACGAGGACGATTTGACATTTCGATTCAACTCTGCGATCGGAATGGAAAAAATTCGCGAAAAATCAGAAATTTCTTTTATTCCGACTAAAAGTAGTAAATTTAGGGCGCTCATTAAACGTTCTGATTTTTATTGGAGAAAGAAACATCCAAGTGCAATGACTACCTTATTTTATTGTCACGAACAAATAATCTTGCTCTTTAGCGGTTCTTTTTTCGTAACAATGAATAATACACAGAGTATATTGGAAATGCAAACAGATAATCAGCAATTAACCGGAACCGTGAAATGGTATAGTAAAAAGCAAGGTTTTGGGTTCATAACGCCGGATACCGGCAATGAAGAAATTTTCTTGCACCATTCTGCTTTGCCGCGGAATGACGACGAAAGTATCAACACCGGTGATCGCATCGCTTTTTCCGTTGAACAAGGAAAGAAAGGCTTGGCTGCAGCTAATGTCACGCGCCTCGATCAGCAGCCACAACGCCAAGATACAAAGATCGACCTTCCCCCGAGCAAAGCATCAAGTCAGAAAGCACCAGCTCGCGGCGAAGAGCCGTCGGTTCTAAAAAAGGCACCAACGCAACTCGGCCAGAAAAAGAGTGCCATATCAAGCAAAAAGGCCGAGGATCATGTTGACGTTCAAGATGAAAAGCTAACGAAACGGGACGAAGTAAACACCAAGAAAGTTCAGAAAAGCAAGCAGTCTCTATACCAAGATACGAAAATCGACCTTCCCCCGAGCAAAGCATCAAGTCAGAAAGCACCAGCTCGCGGCGAAGAGCCTTCGGTTCCAAAAAAGGCACCAACGTCACCCGGCCAGAAAAAGAGTGCCATACCAAGCAAAGAGGCCGAGGATCATGTTGACGTTCAAGACGAAAAGCAAGCACGACGGGACGAAGGGAATGTCAAGCAAGGCAAGAAAAGTCAATCAAAACCCGATGCTGGCACCAACATCAAGAGTTTTGCGGACTTTGGCTTGAATGAAAACTTGCAGCGGGCGGTTCAAGCTGCGGGTTATGTCACGCCGACACCGATCCAAGCACAAGCCATCCCGCTGGTGCTGGTGGGGCGTGATTTACTCGGTTGTGCTCAAACCGGCACGGGCAAAACCGCCGCGTTCGC
>JAUQYW010000762.1 GCA_030587525.1 Candidatus Sigynarchaeota archaeon
AGAATCATTTTATTTCTTGATTCTCGGAATAAAGATGATTTCCACACAATCCAATTATATCATCATGAAAGATAAAGGTTGGGAATTCTTGTGAGGAAACCCTCACATTTTTATTGGGTAATGAGGTAAAGCTAAAAAAATTCACGTGATAAATGAGGAACGCCTCATTTTTTCTTAGTTGTTAGTTAAATCGTGAACCACGTGCTCCTTCGAATTGGCAGAAATTCAATAAATTCGGATTATGAATAAATTTGCGGAACAATCTAACTGATTTTTTGTCAAAAACTCGGAAAATAAGTTCCGAATCACGCAGAGCGAGTTCTATCCTCTGATTTTTTGTATGCCCGCTTAGTTAGGCTCACCTAATTTATTATATCCTTAGAAAAGAAAAGGGGTAATCAACAAACCTATAAGTCAACGAGGGCAAGTAATATCTTGTTGATTTATCTGCGGATAAAGACTAACCGGCGCGATTTTTAGAATCTCGAAGCAGATCTCTAAATAATCCATCTCTTTGGCTTCACGCTGGTGATTTAACAAAGAAGAAGTTAACTCATCACAGTAAGGATATGAAACAATGTTAAGCGAAGGCCCCGATAGACCCCCACAACACCACAATGAAATGGCGCAAGCACCACCCCAGTCCAGCAATGACACGTTCCAAGGCATCCGGAAGGTTCTCTGGATCACGATGGTACTCAACTTGATTCCCACGTTTGTCAAGTTGGCCGTCGGGTATTTGACCAATAGCTTGAGCATCATCGCCGATGGGTTCGATTCCGTTTTCGACGCCGCGTCGAACGTCGTCGGCCTCGTAGGCATCTGGATCGCGGCTAAGCCTATCAGTGAAAAATACCCTTATGGCCGTCGCAAGGCCGAGACGGTCACGGCCCTTATCATCGCCTACTTGTTGTTCTTGACCACCTGGGAACTCGTTAAAAGCGCTCTTGACCGATTGTTGAACCCCGCCCTCATCGATGCTGAGGTGAATGTCCTCAGTTTCTTAGCATTGGCAACCAGCATCGTTATTCACATGTATGTCGTGCACTACGAGTTAAACGCTGGAAAGAGTCTTCACAGCGATATCCTGGTTGCAGATGCGCAGCACACGAGGGCGGACGTGCTCGTGTCAGTTGCCGTGGCTGGCGGGCTCGTTTTTATCATCTTGGGTGTACCAGTCGCCGACCCCATCTTGGCGATCGTGGTCGCCGCGATGATTGCGAGGATCGGCATTAGCATTATTCGCGAATCGGTTCCCACGTTGATTGACAAGGAAGTTTTACCTGTCGAAAAGGTCGTGAAGATCGCGCTTTCGGTTCCCGGCATCCGGTCCGTGCACAATGTCCGGAGCAGGGGACACGAACAAGCAGTGTATGCCGATCTCCACATCCGTGTCGACCCCGGAATGAGCACGGAACGTGCACATGCCATCGCACACGAGGTAGGACGTCGGCTTCGTGAATTCGAGAGTGATCTCAAGGATGTCACCATTCACGTGGAACCCGATGGTAGCAGCACGCACAACACGAGCCAAGAAGCCCTTGCCATCCCGCTCCGCCGCATCGCGATGGGTCTTGGCGCGAGCATGCACGATGTCTGGGCGCACATCGTGAACGGGCAATATTACGTGGAAACGCACGTGGAGCTCGACGGCTCCCTTCCATTGCGATACGCGCACGAGATCATCACGAAGATCGAGGAGCGGGCACGCGCGGAGATCCCGAACCTCAAGACGATCACGACGCATATAGAACCGGCCGGGTTGCTAACCAGCGTTGACAAGACCACGCAGAAGGATGAAGACCTGAAGAACGACATCATGAAGACTGTGCAAGAGATAGATATCATCAGGACTTGCCACGACGTGCAAATTCATCGCGACGAGGGACGCCTGGTCCTATCCTTGCACATCAACCTGTCCGGCGACATTCCCTTGACCGACGCGCACCAGATCACGCTGAGATTAGAGACGCGGCTGCGGGAGAAGATACCGGGTTTAAGCCGCGTTATAATCCACGCAGAACCGATTAGTTGAATTCGGTTCCGGGAAGCCGCAATCTAAAAGGCCGGAACGCCTTGTATAGCATACCACTGACCACGGCACCATCCATTCTATCAAAAAGGCAAGATCTATGAGCTTAGGTAATGGCAAATCCGGGGCAGCCACTCTCGCTTTTATCTACAGCTTGATCGTCTTGAGCATCAAAATAACCCTTGTATTCGTGTCAGGCGGGCTGTCCGTCGTGTCGGATAGTATCGACGCGATGAGCGACATCGTGCTCCTTTTACTCCTCAAGCGGATCATCCAAAAGAGCACGGAGCCAGTGGATTCCGAACATACCTACGGGAAAGGCAAATACGAGAGCCTAGGTGCCATCATCCAGTTCGTCATCATCACGATCATCTATGCCATCATCATCTACAGCGCTGTCGAGTCAATTGCCAAGGGAAGCGCGGGTGGTGTCGGAAACGGTGGCGTGGCGATGTTCACGTTCATCGGCTTCGCAGTCTCGAACCTCACGTTCGGCACCTTCTTGCGCAAGAAAGGGGAAACGCTTGATAGCGACGCGATCAAGATCCAAGGCCTCGGGTATCAGATGGATGCCTTGCGCAGCTTGTTCGTGCTCGGTGCGACGATTCTTTCCATGGTGGGGATCACGATTGCCGACCCCATTTTTGCGATCGGCATCTCGATCTTCGTCATTTTCATGACGTTGCGATCTTGCCGCGGCGCCCTGGACAACCTCGTAGAGCGGAACCCTTTCCCGCCCGAGGAGCTGATCCTGATGTATGATGAAGTTCCGCACGTGATTCCCGATATCATGGCAGTCACGAGCGTGCGCGTGAAGAAAGTAGGTGACGTCGTCTTCATAACCATGGATATCCTCATGGACGAGAACGTGTCCTTAAAAGTTGCTCATGAGAAAATGGAAGAGATAGAAAACTTCATCAGGACATTGTTTCCCGACAAGAACTTTGAATTTAGCATACATCCGCATCCTTGAACGCGCTTCTTTTTCACGGTTCCTCGCCGCTTTTTGTGCAGCGATTCATTGGCTGACGTGCAATGCTGATCAAGATCACGCAACAGAGCCGCATCCCGCTGTTCGGCCTCGACTTCATCGGTGTGCTCGACCGGGGATCCAACCTTATCGAGATCCGTCCGACGACACTGTGCAACCTGCGATGCGGCTATTGTTACGCGAACGCGAACTCTGGTAATTATAATAACGAGTTCGAGGTCGAGGAATCATACCTCGTTGACGCCTTCGAACAAGTCGCCCGGTTCAAGAACATCGCGGACATCGAAGCCCATGTCGATCCGTACGGCGAAGCGCTGCTTTACAAGGACGTGTTCCGGCTCGTGAAGGACTTGAAAGGGATCAAGGGCGTCGTGAAAGCCAGTATGCAGAGCAATGGTACGCTCTTGACCGAGGACTCCATTGCCAAGCTGAAAGGTGCGGGTCTGGACCAGATCAACGTTACGATTAACTCAATGGACCCGGCGCTGGCCAAGAAATTGTCCTGCCGCGACGATTACAATCTCGACAAGCTGCTCGCCACGCTCAACTTGTTGCCGGAGCGCGGGATCGACGTCGTGCTCACGCCGGTCTGGTTCTTTGGCGTCAACGATGCCGAGATCGAGAAGATCATCGTGTTCTATAAGGGATTGAAGGAGCGATTCCCCCGTCTAAACAAGGTACGGCTCGGCATCCAGAATTATCTCGTGTACAAGACGGGGCGGAAGCTGGGAAAGGTGCGTGAGCGGGACTTTAGTTATTTCTACAAGCAGCTTCGAGCTCTGGAGAAAAAGCATGGCACGAAGCTCGTGCTCGGCCCGCGTGATTTCGGGATCCACCCCGCGCCCGTTTACCGATTTACCGGGGTCGATGCGATCCGGCGAAATGAAAGCATCGCCGTGGAAATCGTGTCACCCGGCCGCCAAGAACGTGAATTCATAGGCAATACCGATGGCTGGGGCGTGAAAGTCGTGAATTTCTCTCGTGAATATATCGATCCTGCCAAGAAGCCCGTGATCAAGGTCCCGGCGGTGAGCTTTGAAGTCAAGGGGAATCTCGCGAGCGTGATTTTGAAGTAAACGGCCTGCTTATTGGTGATAAAGCATTCAATGCTCACCCGTTCCCTCACCGGCACATGGCTTGATCGGGAGCCGTAATCTCGTGAAATGCAGCTCTTCGACCTCGATCCGCCCCTCCACGAAAAGGCGCTTCTGGATCCACCGCCTGAGCTTTATCTTGACCTTGGTCAAGGGCACGTGATATCTTTCCATGATGTCACGCAGCAGAACTTTTCCTTCCACCTTCATTCGGTCGAGATCGTTCAAGTACGAGAGTAATGTCCGAATTTTTTTGCTCTTGATATTGGCAGTGTCGATAGGTGATTCAGGCGGGATGATCCATGGCCCGATTCGCATTATTTCCAATGATAGCAATAGCAATAACGACATAATGATGATATAGAGGAAATAATAATACGTAATTGGTAAGATATGGAAAAAATAATTGAAGATGCATGCGACGCCAAAACCGACGTGTAAATAAAGCGAGAATGCGACTTCCTTGACAAGAACAATCTTCTTGAACAAAACAAGAAACACGCTGAGAATTCCGGCGATCCATGGGAGGATAAATAACGGCCCCAAAAGGATCCCAAGTGGAACGTTGGCAGCATAACCCATTGGAATGATGATGACCCATGGAATGACCAGCGAAGACAATAACCCTAGGGTAGGGATCAAGCGGCGCTTATCATTCATGTTTGAAGGGAGACGTTGCTTTACAAATTCAAATGCTTCCTCTACCAAATCTCCCACTCGCCTTTTTTTCTTATACCCAACCAAGAAAAGCACGATAACTGCGACTACGGCGCCAGCGATGACTATGCTGATCACGGCAATCGTAGTGGGATCCACAGGCGGTAATAACATCGGCAAGCAGTATATCTTGGAATCAAAACCCCCCACATAGACATACCCGCCCGCGATAGCGGGAGAAGATAGCACATTATTACCTGTTTTGTAAGACCAGAGAGACGCCCCTGTGGTGGCATTCAAGCAATATACCTTTGAATCATAACTCCCCACATAGACCCGCCCGTTCGCAACTGCGGGGGAGGAGGAATACACGCGATAGGCCGTGGCGAACGACCAGATAAACGCGCCAGTGGCAGCATCCAGGCAATAAATCTTGCCATCCTCGCATCCCATGTAAACGCGCCCGTCCGCGATGGCGGTGGAGGATCCCACGCCACCGCCCGTGGTGTACGACCAGATAAGTGCGCCTGTGGCAGCATCCAGGCAATACTCATTGAAATCATAACTTCCCACATAGACCCGTTCACCCGCGACGGCGGGGGATGAAGTTATGTAATAGCCCGTTGTATAATTCCAAATGGAAGCGCCCGTGGTGGCATTCAAGCAATATATATTATTATCCGAGCTTCCCATGTACACGCGCCCGGCTGCGACAGCGGGGGAAGAAAGTGCTCGCTGCCATAAACTGCCGATGGTGTAGTTCCAGAATATCTCGCCCGTGGTGGCGTTCAAGCACCACAATTTTGCGTTGTCACAACCCACGTACACACGACCGTTTGCAACTGCGGGAGAGGAGTCCACGCCACCACCGGTGGTATAAGACCAGACGAGGTTCCCCGTGGTAGCGTCTAAGCAATATATTTTGAAATCCTGGCTACCCACATACACACGCCCGTTTACAACTGCGGGAGAGGAGTCCACGTCACCGCCCGTGGTGTACGACCAGATAAACTCGCCCGTGGTGGCATTCAAGCAATATACCTTGTCATCCTGGCTACCCACATACACACGTCCACCCGTGACAGCAGGGGATGACCAGACCATGCTCCCCGTGCTGTATGTCCATAATGCTCCCATTCCGTTTATAGGCGTCGTCGTGGTAACGCCGGTGTGGTTGAGTGCTCCCCGGTACATTGGCCACTCGTCGCCCGTGGGATCGCTGTCGTTGAATGTCGTCGAAGCCCACGGTTCCCGGTTGGCGTTGTGCGAGCCCTTTGCATCACGTGCATCGAGACCTTGTACTGCATCCAACGAGAATATACAAGTTGCAAGAATGCAGCCAGATAAAACGAGCCAGAACAAGACGCCCGGGCGGAGCCGTGGCTGATTCTTATCCTCCCGGTATATTGGATTATCGTTTGGTGATGTCACGCTTCTCCCTTCTCGTGAAATTGCGGTAACGGGTATTTGATCCAATCGTTGCTATAGATATCTTCTGGGTTAACAAGCCATTAAAGGGTTTTGTCTCCTTTTTTATGCGATAGGCGTGCTCTCCAACGCGTGTTTATCACAATGCAAAATCTCGCGAGCATTGTTTTGAAATAAACTTTAAAATGGGTACACTACTTTTTGACTCACTACTTCCCATCAACCAAGTGGTAGGTGGACCAGGGTAGGAGCATCGTGGCTTGCCCGATGGGCGAGCCCGATAGACGTGCGCTCCAACGCGTGTTTACAGCAATGCCTGAAACGCGCGTGCAGGAACATCGGAGACGAACGTTAGTAACACGTATGTAAGTCGTGATAAAACGTGAGTAGTGACGAAATCCCAGTCGAGGCTCTGATCGTCGGCGGCGCGGCAACCGCTGGCCCGCCTCTGGGCCCCGCTCTTGGCCCATTAGGCGTGCCCACGGGTCAGGTCGTCGCAAAAATCAACGAGGCCACCGCAGATTTTGCGGGGCTGAAAGTGCCCATCGTTGTTTGGGTCAATAAATCGAAAAAACCCGCGACGTTCAGGATCGAAGTTAAAACGCCCATGACATCAGCGCTGATCATAAAAGAACTGGGTATCGAGAAAGGTAGTGCCACTCCGCATGAGGCGAAAGTTGGAGATATGTCCATGGAGCAGCTTGTCAAGGTAACGAAGCTGAAGCGCAAGGAGATGACAGCAAAGACACTGCGTGCTGCGGTAAAGACCGTGCTCGGCGTGTGCGTGAGCATGGGCGTTACCATTGATGGTGGGAAAGACCCACGCATCGTGCAGCAAGCGATCGACGACGGCGAATATGCCGATCTTCTCAAGGAATAAGGAGGCAAACATTCATGTCATTACAGTTAAGCGACATCGAGAAGTCCTTGAAGGAGGCAATTGCCAATAGCGAAGCAAAGAAGAAACGCAAGTTCGTCGAGACGATCGATGTCGTCATCAATCTAAAGAACGTCAACCTCAAGGATCCAAACAAGCGCTTCAATGCAGAGATCGAGCTGCCCAATCCGGTCGAACCACATCCGTCGATCTGCTTCCTCGTGGACGGCGATCAGCTCGTCGAAGCTAGCAATTTGAAAGTCGACGCCCTGAACAAGGATCAGATGGACGAGATGGGCAAGGCAGAAAAGGCCGAGAAACGTAAGTTCGTCAACAAGTACGAGTACTTCGTCGCCAACTCGGAGATGATGAAGCTCGTCGCCAAGAACTTTGGCAAGGTCTTCGGCCCTAAGGGAAAAATGCCCCGTCCCCAGCCACAAGGTTTTGGTGTCATTGGTCCAGGGGAAAAAATTGCCCCGTCTATGGAACGGTACAAGAAGGTCGTCCGGGTCAAGCTCCAGAAATTCCCGCTCATCCAATTCAAGATCGGCGACAAGCAAATGGACATCAAGCAATTGACCCAGAACTTGAAAGCCGCGATTGACTGGATCGAGCAGAAACTCGAGAAGGGTCGCCAGAACGTCAGGTCGATCTATGTCAAGACAACCATGGGAGGATCGGTGAGACTGCTATGAGCAAGCAGAGAGTCATTTCCGAGGCAAAGCTCAAGGCGGTCGACGAGATTGCAGGACTTTGCGACAAGTACAAGGTCATCGGCCTCGTGAAGATGTCAAAGATCGGCTCATCGAAGATCTCGGAATTACGGAGCAAGCTTCGGGGAACAGCCCTCATCCGCATGGCCAAGAAGAGCATCATCCAGCGAGCATTCGAGAAGGTCAAGGG
>JAUQYW010000766.1 GCA_030587525.1 Candidatus Sigynarchaeota archaeon
TGGATTTATCCTTGTGCAAGAGTCCAAGAATCAACAAGAGCGCATTTTTCACGACGTTTTTTAGATCGGCGTTTTCATTATCGATCTCGATCGCGGAGCAGATCTTGACGATGATCTTCGCTATCTCTTCATGATCGACATCCTTCTTGGAAAAAAGGTTCAGGATGCTCGAGTACACCTGCTCCTCGGCGATCCGCTTCGCGGCCATGTTCGTCCAGGTGGTTAATGAAAAATGATTCCTTATATAGTTCCCCTCCCACGCTCGACGTGCGGCAAGGGCATCACCCGATGGCGACTTGGTACGTTGGTGACATCTCCAGCAAGCTCTCGCCAAGTTGCTTGAGATTCGATTTACCATCGATGCAGACCTCGTCGAACACGCGATTGACCGGGTCCATGAATTGCAGGCAAGCTATCGATCCCGCGAGAGCTTGATACTTGAAAGTTCTCGGGATAATAGGACCGATGCTCGTGTCATGAAAATTCGATGCTTCAAGGATCAAGAAAAAAGATCCTTGTGGGTGTTGCGCACCCATATCGAACGATTAAAGCATTTTCGTTGTGCCAAAATGTAAGCAAGGCTAACCCACCAAACTCTTGATGGGTAGCCTTGTGATCCCCCGCTGTATGCCGATGTAGAGCGTCCAGTCTCTTTGGGGTAAAAGAGAGGTCATCAAGGAATCGTCAGGTGGCTCAATAGGGTCGCACCCAACTTTTATTTAGAGGATCGTGCCGAAGCACGTACCTAATCGTTCACGAGATGGGAGGGGTCCACCTCAAATGCCACCCGGCCAACTTTTTTCTCAGGTCTCACCACGATGGGGTACCGAAAGGAATACTTGACTCGGGCGACTCGTTGATGACCAAGCTAAGCATGTGAAGGCAAGGGTTTTAAAACACGGTGTCCCCGTGGGAATACACAAACGGCACAACGAAAATGAAATAAAAGGGATAAAAAGGAAATATCGTGAAATATGGTGATGATTTCGACTTGAAATTACGCTTTCATCTTCAAGACGAAGTCAATGTCATCTTTCGACAATTTTGTGCGTTTGCTATGTCGCGTGAGCTTGAGTGCATCCGAGGTAATTGCCTTGGCCTTCTCTTCCATGAAGGCGATCAACAGTTCGACTGCATCGCGGGCAACGATTTGCGCGCCCACGCTCTTCATCAAATTCCTTACGGGAGACCACGCTAGTGC
>JAUQYW010000779.1 GCA_030587525.1 Candidatus Sigynarchaeota archaeon
GCGGCCGAGGAAAAGAAGGTCCTGGAACCGGTGAATCTCAAGAGTATCGAGCAATATGACCAGGTCAAGAACCGGTTCGATGACATCGACTTGCGCCGCCAATCACTCCAACGCGAGCGGAAGGCGATTCTCGAAAACATCGAGAAGATCGAGCTCGAAAAGACCCGGCAATTTATGCGGGCGTACACCGAGATGAACAACCATTTCAGCGAGATCTTCCAAAAACTCTCACCGGGCGGCATCGCCAACATGACCCTCGAGAACCCGAACAAGCCTTTCGAGGGCGGCATCGTGATCAACGCGCGGCCCCGGGGCAAGAAGATTACGAGCATCGAGTCCTTGTCTGGCGGTGAAAAAACGCTCGTGGCGCTCTCCTTCATCTTTGCCGTGGAAAAGTTCCAGCCATCGCCGTTCTACGTCATGGACGAAATCGACGCGGCGTTGGATGGCCCGAACGTCCATCGGGTATCGATGCTCATCAAGGAATTCGCGGCATCCTCGCAATTTATGGTGATCAGTCACCGCGAGGAAAATATCGTGAACGCGGATAAGATCTATGGCGTGAGCATGAAGGACTCCATCACGGACGTGTTCTCCATCAAGATGGACGAGATGGAAGCTGCTGGCGAAGAAAAATCGATGGGGGACATCATCAAGGACGAGGACGGCGGTTCGGCAGGATAAACCGTGTCGATGGTTGATCGCATATGGGAAAGAAAAAAGACAAGAAAGTGGATGTCCAGCAGACCACACTTGACTTGCAAGCCCCCGCGGAACAGCCCGCGCCAGGAACTGCTGAGAAACCTTTGCCTGCGAAAGATGCTGCTGGAAAAGCCCCGGTTCCTTTCATCGCGCCGGTGGCAGTGAAATCCAGGTCAAAAATTTCCAAACCCGTGGTAAAGCCAGCACCGGAACAAACAAAACCCGTAGCAACGCCAGTAACGGAACAAGCACAACCAGCAGCAAAAGCATTACCATTAAAAGCCAAGCCGCCAAAAGAGGGCGGAGTTGATGCCTCTGATGATGTTAATGCAGACGGGGAAAGCGTGAGCGCGTTCGAGGGAGAGGCTGCGATCATGGATGCCATCAAATCAACCGACTTGATGGACCAGAAATTCTGGCAAAAGAACGATTATTTCCGGAGCTTGCTGGATCCCGACGTGATCGACAAGCTCGATTTCGCCAAGTATGACCTTGCCAAGCTGTTGTCGGAATTTTTTACCGAGATGTTCAAGGAGGAATACATCGACTTCAAGGTCTCGGGCATCGCCGTCCACTCGGCTGCCAAGATATACCGCTATAAAATCACGCAAGTACTTGAACAGCAAGAGAAAGAGGAAGAAGAGCGCAAGAAAGAAATGCTGCGCCGCAACATCCCGAGCACGATCTCGCAGCCATTGCGCGCGGGAAGGGCCATCGCGACGCAAGAAGACTTCCTCACGTCAATGCGGTCGGCCATCATCGAAGTCATGCGAAGACGCGAGAAGCAAGCGCAGAAGCTGGCCAAACAGAAAACGAGCGGGGAAGTCGTAGATGCCGATGCAAAGAAAATCCGGATGAAGAAATCATTACCCGAGAGCATCCGCAAAGCGTTACTCGGCAAGGAGCGCATCGAGGACACGTTCCAGCGATGGCTCGAGATCATCTACGAGAAGATCAAGCAAAGCCCCGACAAGCAAGTATCATACTTCCACGACTTGAAACCGCTCGTTGAAAGGAAGGATCGATATGGATTCCGGTTCGGGCAGGCACGGCTATTCTTGAGCCTCATGTTCTTGCGAACCCGGGACAAGGTCGACGTGATTCAAGAGGAAGAAATGGCTGACATGTTCGTAAAAAAGCCATGATTAACTTGGACAGGAATGCATTATGGGCAAGAAAAAAAAGGAACAGACGAATGCACTAGCGCATTCTCCAATAGCTTCTCCGGCCCCCGCGCCTGCGGAGCAGGTGCAAGCACCGGAGAAGCCACCCGCCCCGGCCGAGCAAGTGGAGGCACCGGAGAAGCCCCCCGCGCCGGCAGAGCAGGGACAGGCACCGGAGAAGCCCCTTGCGCCGGCGGAGCAAGGGCAAGCACCGGAGAATCCCCCCTTGCCGGCAGCGCAGGTGCAGGCACCGGAGAATCCACCCGCGCCGGCAGAACAGGGACAAGCACCGGAAAATCTCCCCGCTCCCGGAGAAATGAATCCCGCTGCTCCGGTTATACCTGTTCCTGGAGAAAACAAGCAAGACACGAGCGATGTTGGAGCAACACTGGAAATCGCAGCTGATGATGATGATGAAATACTCGATGAAATCAAGCCAAAAGATGATAAGGTAAAACAAACAAATGCAGAACAATATAAGAAGGATTTCACGAGAAATCAAGTCGAGGCGGTCTTGTTCGTTTCCGGGCAAGCTGTTTCAGCCGAAGAAATCAGCGTGAAGCTCGGCGTTTCGAAAAAAGTTATCGAGGACAACCTTGAGAAGCTGGCCATGGAATATCTCGAGCGATCCTCAGCCCTCGAAATCGCCAAGGTTGCCGAAAAGTACATTCTGCAATTGAAACCGGAATTCACGTCGTCCGTCAAGTCCTTTGCGTCGAGCGGGTTGATCCGGGAAGCCGTGATGCGCACGTTGACCGTCATCGCGGCGAAGCAACCGATCTTGCAGTCCGACTTGTCTAAGATCCGGTCGGCTGCCGGCGAGCACCTCAAGGAACTGATCGAAATGGGTGTCGTGAAAGCAACGCCCAAGGGCCGGTCGAGGGAACTGGTAACCACCGACAAGTTCGCAGACATGTTCGGTTTTTCTCGTGACGTGGCAAAAATGAAGGAGCAAATCAAGATTTACCTCACCGCCGCGACGAAGGAAGAAGGCGAGTAGGGCTCTACCTTTTTTTTGTTAGAATTCTTCGAATCGTGGTTGAGATTTTCATCTCGTCCACTTTCCCTCATCGTTAAACGTACCAATCATTATTTTAACAACCCGTGTACTATTAGACCTATAAAATACCAAGGCGAGATTGATTACAATTCGTCGAACTACAAGAACCGCTTTAATCCTTTGCACAGTGCTCGCTATGTTCGTCGTGCAAATGTCGTTCATCGGCACTCCAGCTAGTGCGGTGTCGCTCGAACCGAAAAATGCGAGCCCGGCACCGACCATCGACGGTTTACTTACTGATAAAGATGGATGGGAAAAGCAGAATTCCACGATTTTTCCGTACATCAATAACATCGTCTTGAGAGTGTACACGTGCGTGTTTAACGAGTTTATTTATTTTGGCTTTCAATACAAGACCGACGTGCACGACGGCAACGAAAGTTTTGCCCTCGCGTGCTCGAACGCGCTTCCAACCAACACGAGCGTCAACGACAGCATCTGGAGCTATGAAACGGTCAAGGTGTTTCGCCTCGATGGCAAGAGCTGGGACGAGGAAATCATCAAGCGCGAGCGGCGGGCTCGAAACTGGACATCAGGCGGGAACCGGCTCGAATTCAAGGCCGCGAAAATAACATCGAACTTCACGTTTTACGAGTTCCGGTTCATGAGGAATTGGACCCGTGCAGGCGACGTGAATTGGACGTGGGACCGGCAATACACGATCAAGATCTTCTACGGGACCTTGTATGGAAACGCATCCGAGTTTTTTATGCCTTCCTTGGGCAACTGGACGGTCAGCACGCCCGGCAAGATCACGCTCGTGATCCCGGCGTCACCTGACGCCCCGAATATGGAAGATATTACCGCACTCAAGTTTAACACGTTCGTCGGCAAGGTCGTCCTGTTCACGATCGCCGGCGTAGGAGTCGCGATGGTCGGGTACATCATGGTGCGGACCAGGAGTCGAATAAAAAGGGTGTGACCATCATGTCGAAGCTGAGAAAAAGCGTCATCAAGCAAAAGGAACGGAGCCAGGTCGGGCAGCGGGAAGCGCCACCACGGGCGACGGTCCGGGCGACCGATTCGGTCCTGCGCGACAATTACCTGTATAGCTCGGCGAAAAAAGCGTATGCATTCGCCGTCATCTTCTTCACCGCTGCGGTGTGGTGCGCCGGCAATTTCTGGCCGTTCGATAAACTGAGGGACCTCAACGGCACCCTCGTCGACTTGTTGAGCGGCGTGTTCTCGTTCTTGCTTTTCATGTTTGTCGTGTTCGCGTGGGGCAACACGCTCGAGATCCAGGGGAACGTGATCGAGTGGAAGCACGTGCTCTTCTGCATCATCGTCGTGTCGCTCATCGCCGCCTGGAGTGGCTTGCTCGGGTTCGGGCTGTTTATCTTTGCTGCATTTGGCTTGTTGACCTTCATGTGGTACGCTAACCGGTGAACGCGTTCATTTCCAAGCGATTTTTTTCTCCCTTTCACTTCATTATCGTGGATTGCTGATCTAGATTTTAAAGATCGACCCGGAGATCACTTCCAGCAGCATTCAACTTGGATTCGTTCTTTTTTCCCGATTTATTTGCGTTTTGGCTATGAAAGCGAATAGGGATGCACGAAATTGGATGACAAAAATTGGTACATGCAAGCCTTTAATTGTAAAATTTTCATAAGATGCATAGTGGTTAAAAAAGAGGTATGATCACGATGCTCATGCAAGCATTAGACTTCTACGATGTCCTCACGTGGTTTGGACGGCACTCCGCGTGGCTGTTGTTGCCCGCAGTTGCCATCATTTACACGTGGGTACTGGAAGCAAAAAAACGACCAGACGCTAACAAGCAAGAATGGGAGCGCAACGTGCACGTGTCGCGTGCCGTGAAAGTATTCTCTGTCATCGGCATGGTCTACGGGTTTTTCTTGATGCTCGGTGCGGTCATGATGGAGCTGACGGGATCGTCGCCATCTCTCTTGTTCAACCTGAATTTCGGTGATATTGTCAATCATTTCACGACGATCGTGTATTTCCTCACCGGCGCGATAATGTTCTTCAAACCTCTCAAGGATGTTCCCTTCGCGGCGCTGATCAGCCTTGGCGTGGCGGTCATGGTCACGCTTATCTGCATGGCCGTCATCCCGAACGACCGGATCGGCTCGCTGGTCATCGATTACGTGCTCCCGCTGAAATGGTTGTTGATAATCGTGTTCCTCGCGACGTTGGCCGTGATGTATTCCTTGACGAAAATCGCCTTCGGGTTCTTGATGAAATTCTCCAAGATCGTCAGCAAGCCCGCCGTCGCATTCATCTTCGCGTCGTTCGTGCTGCTCCAGGCAATATTGCTGCTCTGCGGCGTTTCGATGGTCATGTGGTAAACGCTTAAATCCGAAATATTCCTCTCTTTTTTTTGTAGTGATCAGCTGTGAAGAAAGAAACGTTGCTCTATGACAAGCACGCCGATGGCAAGGTTCAATGCCACACTTGCGCGCATGAATGCGTCATTTCCCCGGGAAAGTTTGGCTTTTGCGAGACTCGGACCAATGTTGGCGGTATTTGCTACACGTTGATCTATGGTGCCTTGAGCGCCGAGGCGATCGACCCCGTCGAGAAAAAACCGATGTTTCACTTTTACCCGGGCCATCCCATCTACTCTATATCGTCGGTGGGTTGTTCATTTAAATGTCTTAACTGTCAGAATTTTCACTTGAGCCAAGTCAAGGGGATGAAAGACGAGCCGGTCTTTGACGGCGCGGATGGCATGACCATGCGCTTGCATTACAAGAGCCCCGAGGACTTGATCAAGTCCGTCGAGGAAAGCAAGTGCAAGCTCCTTGCCTTCACGTACAACGAGCCCATGATATGGCTCGAATACATCATCGACGTCGGCAAGATCGCCAGGAAAAAGGATATCAAGATCGTGCTCGTCACGAACGGGTACACGACGAGAAAGGCGCTGGACTTGATGCTCCCGTACGTGGATGGCGCGAACGTCGATATCAAGGCATTCGATGCCGAGTTCCACAAGAAAGTATGCAAGGTGCCCGATTTCAAGCCCGTGCTCGATTGCATCAAGGTCTTGCACGATAACGGCAAGGAAGTCGAGATCACGAATCTCCTGATCCCTACGATGAACGATGCCCCCGCCATGATACGGAAACTCTGCGAGTGGTGCATGAAGGAGCTCGGGCCGGACGTGCCGCTGCATTTCTCCGCGTACCACCCGGACTACAAGCTCGACGTTCCATCGACCCCTCCGGAAACGCTGGTGGAGGCGCGGGGAATAGCGCAAGAGATAGGCTTGAGAAATGTTTATGTCGGCAACGCTTACCTTCCTGGGAGCGAGGATACCATCTGCCCGAAATGCAAAGCTACCGTGGTGGCTCGGCAAGGGTTCAGCATCACGTCGATCAAGCTGGATGCAAAAAACAACTGCTCGGCTTGCGGGTATCCGATCAGCATCGTGGGGGAAGCCAAGAAATCGAGCTTCCGATTCTTCTAGTCGCGAGCTCCGAACCCGGGTAATCACTCCGGCCTCGATTCACGTGCCATTCTTTCCTATTCCTAGCCTTTGTACCACTCATTATTTTAACAAACCCATTACTATTAGACCTATATTATACGTCTTATCATGAGCTTATCGGTTATATCGACGTGAGACCATCATGGGCAAAGGAATCTCGGAGATTTTCAAGAAAGTGAAAGCATTGACGTTTCTCTCGCTCGTAATGCTTTCCAGCGTGCTAATAGCAAACATGTCATCAATTTCAACAAATCCTGGCCAATCCACTTCGAATGGGATGGCCAACACCGGATTGGGGGAGTCCTACGCGGACTTGACCAGACCGACGTTCCTCCAGGCGGGCAAGTATCTCAACTATTCCGTGAGTTTTTCGCCTATCGCTGGCGTGCTCGCAAATTCGACCAACTTGTCGGCATATCTCTATTACGATGTTAATTCTATTTCCGGGCAATATTACAACCTAGACGAGACGACCAGCCACCTCAATATCGCGTACGGCTACTCGAATGGGAACCGCACGATGGGCATGTACACCACGGGCGTCACGCAGGCTGTCGCCGAGCAAGAAATCATCCGTGCATACTCGAACGCGGGCCCGATCCGGGCGTCATCTTATAACCTCACGAATTTCGGCATCAGCTATGGCTTTAACACGGTGCTCAACATGTATACCGCGAATGGGTCGTTCAGCAGCGCCTCGGGCAATGGCACGAAGGCAGCAACCATCGATTCGTTGCTACCACCTTCGCAGCCACAACGCGTGAACTATTTCGGGCACTACCGGACCCTTGTCTCGTATTACGGCACCTTGAATGCCCTGCGCATCAATCCCAAGGCGTTGTACTCGTCCACCATCGCGACCGGCTTCTCGTATAACGGTACGGCAAAGGTCAGCACGTACATGGGCGACCGGGAAACGGTCCGGTACATGAGGGCCACGACGGCGAACAATTGGACGGAAGCCCTCTACTTCGACATGTACACGGGCATCTTGATCAAGGCGATCCTGAAGGTGGACAAGCGCCTCTCGGGGGAGAACGCCCACGAGCTCGTGTATAACCTGATCAGCACGAATGTTGATTTCGGGTCTGAGCTTCCCGCGGTCAGCAACGAGTTCGATGTTGCCCTTGGCGAGATCAAGAATTACCTGGCGGAATCGGCGTTGAACGACACGAACGGGTCGCTGTTCTACCACGCGGCAATGGGCGGCGCGAGCACGCCATCGAACTCGTCGAAGTTCTCGTCAGACTTGTTCAAGATCTTGAAGGGATACAGCACAGCTTTCAGCGATTCTTTGCAGGTCCTTTTCGCGGAGATCAACGCTAGCGCTTTACGCGACGTGGCTAATGGCGGGTTCTACCGGTCCATGAATGCTGCCGGCACCGTGGATGGCGTGAAGACGGTTACCGAGGCAGCTTGGGCAATTCTCGGCACGACGCACCTGGGAAGCGTGGCAATGAAGTTCCAGCAAGACATGTTCAATTACATGGAATTACTCTACACGAACGGCACATACATCACCTCGACATTCTATGCATTCACCCGCAGCAACGCGAGCGAGACGGTGTTTTATGCCTACGATAACCTGATCGCCTTCCTCGCATTGAACTGGCTGGCGAATTACCACACGAACGGCACGCTCAAGACCACGGCGCGGGCAATGGCATCCAACGTCATCAACCTTTTCTACGCCCCCATCTCGATAACGGTGCCGAGTTTCTGGGACGTGTCGAAAAAGCTCTTCGTCACCTCGATCGACAAGGCAGGCAGCATCGTCGACACGGATAAATCCGTGCTGGATGCATCCCTGGCCATCTACGCACTGAGTGAATGGTATCTTTTCAATAACCTGGTCTCGAATATCAAGGAATACGTGACGCGAGCCATTTTGGCATTCGAAACGCTGCTCGGCAAAGCATGGAATGCCACGAACAAGGGCTTCATCCACGAGTTGACCATCAACCTCGACCCGGGCGATTCGAACCAGTACCTGGAAGACAACGCGTGGGCGATGTCCGCATCCCTGGCGCTGCTCGAGGCGGCAAATTACGCGAACAACAAGAAGAACATCACGTATTACGACGTCGCGTGCGACACGTGGGCAAGTATCAAGGCGGTTTTTTACGATGCCGTGAACAAGACCTTCCGGCGCTCGTCCTATGATAAATCGACGATAGCTGGCGATCTCGGGGTGGTCTTGGTCCCGCTTGCCAAAATGGCGTACCACTCACGATCGACGCAGTTGATGGTCTCGATCAACTCGACGGGTGATTCGGTTACCTTCGAGAGAAACAAGCCCGTGCTGGCCACGGCCAAGTGGGTTTTCAACGTTCAACGGTCCCTTCCCGGGCTATCCTTGAACATTTCCATCCCGTTGAACTATTCCGACGTCAATTTCTTGACCCGGTACGGCAATGGCACGATTTACGACCAAAGCTTCAGCGTGACCAATGACGAGGGCATTTCAAAATTTGAGTTCCCGCTGCCAATCCCGCCAGAGTTCAGGAATCCTGATCCGACGAAGGAAATTTCATCCGCCCACATGGTCGTGGCGACGGCCAACCGCACGGGGTTCGAGGTGGCCAGCGATGCAAGGGCTTTTTTTGTCGCGAGCAGCACGTCAGTGGACTGGGACCAGAGCAACCCGTACGTCAAGTTCAAGTTCACGACCGACACCATAGAGCGCACCGCATTCAACACCACCGACAAGGTGAGAATCCCGGCAATATACCCCGGCGAGAATTTCTCGGTCACGATCAACATGAGCAACAGTTTCACGGTGGCGCAAGTTGTCAACATCACGTTCGACAACGGCACCCTCCAGCGGTTCTCGGTGCTGCAGGCCGTGAATGCATCGACAACGAACGTGGCATACACGTTCAACTTGCAAGCAAATGACAACATCGCCATCGGCGACCAGAACGTGACCTTTTCAATCTCGAAGAACGGCAGCGCGTTTTTCCCCGGATGGATCCCCTTCTACGTGAAAACGCCGATCTTCATCACCAACGTGAACTATACCAGCTGCATGGTCGACAACGGCAATTACACCCTCAAGTTCGGCGTGAAAAACTTGAACCAGAACCGGAACGAGAGCGTCACGGTTAAATTTTCTAGCGTGAATCTCGTTTTGGCCAGCGGAAGTCCCACGCTCAACATCACTGACATACGACCCAAACAGGAGATTCCCGTCGAAATGCTCTTCAGGCTCTCGGCGGACGCATCGAACCTCACGCAGTATGAATTCACGATCGATTTGGAATGGAAAAATAACTCGATGGGGTCGGTAACGTTCCTCATTCCCTTCCGTACCCCGGTCGAGGTGCTCTCGATTTCCGGCCCGACGACCCCGGCTCAAAACATGCCATTCCTGTTTTCCATCTCGGTACGCAACAACCGCGACACGAGCGTCCAAGCACAAATTCAAGTGATCCGGGTCATGAACAATGGAAATCTTGTCATTGTTGCTGCCTTTAATCGGACGCTTGTCCCTGGCTTGAACAATATCTTATATTCCTATGTCGAAGCGATCCAGAACCCGTGGGACATTGGCGAGCGAGAATATTCGATCGTGGTCGTGGTGGACGGCGCGGTGGCAGGCAGGGGCATGGTGCTTGCGAACGTCCAGATGTCGTTGCAGACCGTCATGTTCGCATACGTGCTCGTCTTCGGGATCATCGGCATCTTGTTCTTGCTCGTGATCAACAAGAAACGACAACTCGCCAGCATTAGAAGGTGATGAAACAATCATGAAACAGATGAACCATAAGCGCATTCTTGCCTCCATCGCCTTCAGCGCGATGGTCTTGATTCCCGCGATGATGGTCGTGGCAAACTCGGCCAAAAAAACCGGCGTGGCGTTCAATCCCGGCACGGAAGTCGCCGCGTCGGGGACATCGAATATTTTTTATTCCGCCATCGGCACGTCCTATGGCGGGATCAACATCTCGATCGACAGCACGAACACCGACCGGCTGAACCGGGTTGTCAACATCACCGTGAACGCGACGAAAATGCTCGCTGCTAACGGTGGCCCGGCTGGCTGGAACGACGTGTACCCGTGCTACCTCAACATCACCTATCCTAACAGCACGCAGCGCGTGCAACCTATGTCGGAAATCGGTGGTTCTAGCACCCAGATCTTCAAGTACGCGTGGACGTTAACACCCGCGTTGCCCGTGGGCACCTACACGTTCAAGGCGGTGCCGAACAACGGGGCCGTGAACTGGACCGACTTCAATTTCACGCCCGCGTCGCAGATGGTCGTGTTCAACATCAAGCCTTGGGGATTCATCACCACTAACACGACCGAGGTGTACCGCAATCACACGGTTGCCTTCAACATCACGGTGACTGATCCCGAGACGCCCTACACGCAGCTCGTATGGAACGCGAGCTTGTGCCTTTACAACACCACTGCTCCGCTCAAGACGTGGAAGGTGGGAGACACGTTCAACCAGACCCACTGGTTCAACGGGACATCCGATACTTTGCTCGAAGACTATTACTTCCGGCTGATCATCGTCGACAACAACAACGATAAATTCGACCAGAACATGGCTCCAATCACGGTCCGCGACGATCCGCCCGTCATCA
>JAUQYW010000002.1 GCA_030587525.1 Candidatus Sigynarchaeota archaeon
TGTTCCTATTGCCAAGGTGTCGTGAAGTACTAAAAAAGCATTTTCCTTTTTTTATTTCCTTTCTCGTTGTGGCTTCAAAATCAGCCCGTTCTTGACCTTCAAGTGGACACCATCCTGGGCCGTGAGCTTGCCGTTCACGAACACGTGCTTGATGCCAACGGGTGGCGCATTCCAGTTCTCGTAAGTCGAGTTATCCTTGATCGTGGCCAGGTCGAACGTCATGATGTCGGCTTTGCACCCGGGCTTGATGGAACCGCGATCGTTCAAGCCCAGGCGGTTGGCGACCATCCCCGTGCACTTATAGATGGCCTCTTCCAAGGTAAAGATCTTGCGGTCACGCACGTAGGTGCCGATGAGGCGGGGGTAGCAGCCCCACGTTCTCGGGTGGCCTGGGGTGCTGTCCGTGCCGATCATTACGAACGGCGCTTTCATGATGGGGATGAGCGTTTGCTTTTCATCCTCTTGGAACATGCACATCATTAAGTTACCTTGTTCCCGGCCGAGCATCGCGATGAATTTGTTGATGATCCCCTTCTCCGCGGCGAAATCTGGATCGTTCTTGAAGATATCGTCGAGTTTCCGGCCTGCAAGATTTGCCGATTTACCACCCTTTGTCACGATGATTCTCTTCGCGAGCAAGCCGATGACAAAGGCTATCAATGGTTTCGGGATAATATGAAGGAGTTTCGGGCTCACCCGAACGAACTTGAGCATGTTCAAGATGGCTTCCTCGTAAACACGCTTCCGCATGGCAGGGTCCATCAAGGTTCGCGTGATCTCCTCGCCATCCTTTGCGAGAATCCAGGAGGGAAGGACGACTGCACCGAGATTCGTGCTGCCAGCTGTGTATGGGTAAACATCAGCAGTAACATCCATTTCACTCGTCCTGGCCTGTTTGATCGTCTTTAACAATTTGCTTGTAAGTCCCTTGGCAAAAGCAACTTTCAAGTGCGATATCTCAACGGGAACGCCCGCTTCTTTCCCGATGTGAATGGCTTCACGAACTGCTCTTATGACCCCCTTCGCCTCGTTCCGAATGTGGGATGCGTAGAAACCACCGAAGTCGCGGAGCACTTTTGCAAGCTCGACGAGTTCAGGGGTTCCAGTATCGCTGCCGGGTGGATAGATCAAGCCCGTTGACATGCCGAATGCCCCGGCCGCCATATTCTTGGCAAGCATCGCCTTCATCTCGTCCAATTTGTCAGGAGAAGCCGGTTCAGTGGATACGTCCATAACCGCGACGTGTATGTTGCCGTGAGGAACGAGGGCTGCGATGTTAATGGAATGGCCGGCTTCGGATAATCGCCGGAAAAATGCCTCGAAATCCGGGAATGAATCCATGTGTATCCCCGCGAGCATAACAGCGGCCATACGACCGTAGTCGAAGGACGTTGCCGTCGTTGGAGCAAGGCTTACACCACAATTCCCGACCACCTCGGTCGTGACACCTTGCAATATCTTTTCCGGCGAATAAAGGTTACCGAGGATGTTCAAGTCCGAGTGACTATGTATATCGATAAAGCCAGGTGCCACGTGCAAGCCCGATGCATCAATAACAAGGTCCCCTTTTTCCTTTATGCTATTACTGACTGCTTTGATTGAATCGCCACTGATGAGGATATCCTTGCGCGTGGCAGCGTTGCCCGCGCCATCGAGAACGAACCCGTTGATGATTTTGATGCTTTCCGCGACCATGATATAAAGGGTATTTCTCGTGCCACCAATAAAAAAATAGCGCATCTTGCGCTGAATCTCGATGCGGTGGCACCGGATCCGAAGATCCCATAATCTACGGTTCCTCGAGATACAACGTATATAACGAGGTGGCATCATGCTAACTGAAGCAAATCGATTCCGGTACGAATATATGCGCCCGCCAATGATTAGCGAGATGCTCGAGCGTTGCCCCTTGGCGATCCAGCCAACGGGGCTCCTCGAATGGCACGGCGATCAAAACCCGATAGGTCTTGACGGCCTGGTTGCACAATATATCTGCGAACGAGCGATCGTGAAGATTGGAAGGGGCGCGCTCATGCCGACTAATTTCATTGGCACTTACGGGTATATACGATACCCGGGCAGCGTCGTGTATGACGAGCAAACCGTCGAGCGCATATTCATCCAGCAATATCAGGAGCTCGCGAAGCTCGGGTTCAAGGTCATTCTCATCCTGACCGGTCACTGGGGTGCCTTCCAGGAAGGTGCACTCCAGCGAGCAACAGATGCCGCGAAAAAAGAGTTTGCTAAGAAAAAAGCTCAAGTGAGGTTGTTCGGGTTGCGGTGGTGCGATTTTCTCTTTCCCAAGGAAGCATACGGCGGGCACGGGCAAGAAGGGGAGACTTCGATTGCTTGGCGTGTGGGAGAAGCTTATGACATCCCGCTCGTCGATGTTTCGGGATTCAAAACGGGAAATGAAGAACCAACGCTCTATTCGTTACCGCCGGACATTCCCCGCCGCGAGCCTGAATCATGGCCATGGCTCAAGAATCTAAAGGATCCAGCCATCTGCAGCCCTGCGATCGGGGAAAGATTTGTTAAAACCATTGCCGGGGGGATCGCCGAAGAGCTGCGCGATGCTATTCAAGAACTCGGCATTCACATGCAATGATGGAGGGCCTTTTTCTTTTTATCGTGCGGCCCGACCATGAGTTCACCGACGTATCTTTTTGATGATGAACTTCCCGATGCTGTCCGAGATGTCATAGGGTGATTTCGATCGCGATATCGCGGCTTCCAACAAGGACTTGACCTCCGCATTTTTTGACGGGTCGAGGGCCTCATCGAGATGGTACGTGAACGTGGCACGGAGAATCTCGACGATTTCGTTCTTAAACCGGTGTTCGAGCCGTTGGCGCAGCATTCCCGATGTTTCGAGAAATGCCTTGTGCGCGAGTACCTCATCCCACAAGTCAGATACGCCCTCGCCCGTGAGAGAATTGGTCATCTTGATTGACGGTCGCCATCCTGCCACGCTGCTTTTCTTGATCGCCGTGATGACGTGGTTGTCGTCGTGGGTGAGTTGCGTGTTTTCCCCGAGGTCGAGCATCGATTCGATCTCTGACACGAGCCGATCGGCACCCTCGTGATCCATCTTGTTGACCACGTAGATATCGCTCGTTTCCATAATGCCGGCCTTGAACGTTTGCACCTCGTCGCCCATACCAGGCGCAAGCAAGACAAGCGTCGTGTAAGCCGTGTTGTAGATGTCGATCTCGTTTTGCCCGACACCGACGGTTTCCACGATGATGTAATCCAGACCGAAAGCATCGAGGATCGATATCGTGTCCTTCGTTGCCCGCGCGATGCCACCGAGCTTGCCGCGGCTGGCCATGCTGCGGATGAACACTTGGCCGGGGGGATAATCTTCCTTCATGCGGATGCGATCGCCGAGCAGCGCGCCGCCCGAGAAAGGGCTCGTCGGGTCCACGCACACGATCCCGAGGCGAGCTCCCTTGTTCACGAGCAATTGGATGAGCTGGTTCACGAGAGAGCTTTTTCCGGCGCCGGGTGCTCCCGTGACACCTACGATGTAAGCCTTGCCCGTGTCCTTGAAAATTCGCGCCGAGATGCCGCGTGCCGCAGCCAGGTCATTTTCAGCCAAGGAAATGAGGCGCCCGACAGCGCGCCGATCCCCTTGCTTCATACGGGTGACCAGGTCATCGATCTCCATTGTTAGCATCTCGGTGGAAGGGTTATCAAATCAGCGCTTCAAGTGCGTCTTAATATAATCGATGATGTCTTGCAATTTCGAGCCAGGGCCGAAGAATCCTTCGAATCCGATTGCCTTCAATGGGGGAACGTCGTCATCTGGAATGACGCCGCCAGCCATGACGAGCACGTCGTTGATCCCTTTCTCTTTCATAATTTGCATAACTCTCGGGAATAGCTCGTTATGCGCGCCGGATAATATCGAAAGACACAACACATCGGGATCCTCCTGGATGACCGTTTCAACGATCTGAGCGGGCGTCTGGTGTAATCCCGTGTAAATGACTTCCATCCCCGCATCCCGCAGTGCCCTGGCGAGTACCTTTGCCCCCCTGTCATGCCCATCAAGCCCGGGCTTTCCCACGATAACTCGTATCTTCTTATCTTGGACCATGATCTTTCACCTAAAACACTGCATCCTCCTTGTGCACGCCAAAGACTTCCTTGAGCGTGGCTATGATCTCCCCGATGGAAGCGTATGCTTTCACGGCTTCGAGGATCGGGAACATGAGATTCTCCTTGCCCTTCGCTGCCGCGCGTACCTTGTCCAGCGAGGCTTTGACTTTCTTGTTATCG
Source organism: Candidatus Sigynarchaeota archaeon (assembly GCA_030587525.1). GTDB lineage: Archaea > Asgardarchaeota > Lokiarchaeia > Sigyniarchaeales > Sigyniarchaeaceae > Sigyniarchaeum > Sigyniarchaeum tengchongense. The sequence continues at coordinate 4,285 of JAUQYW010000002.1, forward strand.
CGGGTTTCCTTGATCTTCTTGAGCTTGGCAACTTGTTTTTCAGCCACGTCAGCCCCGATCTTCAAGAGGTCGATCTTGGGACCGCAACCGCTTGCACGCTGAAAATTGACCCCAATGACGCTTTGATCGCCGCTTTCCACTTGTTTCTGGTACTCATACGCAGAGCGCGCAATTTCCATCTGGAAAAAGTTTTTCTTGATAGCGGGAATGACACCACCGAGCTCGTCGATTTTCTTGAAGTATTTCTCCGCTTCTTCCTCCATCTTGTTCGTGAGGGCTTCGAGATAATACGAACCGCCAAGCGGATCGATCGTGTTCGTGATGCCAGATTCATGGGCAATGATTTGTTGCGTGCGTAGTGCGATCTTGACAGCATGCTCCGAGGGAAGTGCCAAGGCCTCGTCGAAACTGTTCGTGTGGAGACTTTGCGTGCCTCCAAGTACGGCGGCGAGGGCCTGGAGCGTGACCCGCACGATGTTGTTCTCGGGCTCTTGCGCCTGAAGCGACACGCCGGCGGTTTGCGTGTGGAACCGGAGCCGCCACGATTCGGCATCCTTTGCATGATACTTGTCCTTCATGCGCCGGGCCCAGATGCGCCGGGCAGCACGGTATTTCGCGATCTCCTCGAAGAAATCGTTGTGGGCATTGAAGAAGAATGATAGCCTAGGCGCGAACTCGTCGATGTCGATTCCTCTCTTGGTCGCAGCTTCAACATAAGCGAACCCATCGGCGAGCGTGAACGCCAGTTCTTGCACTGCCGTGGCACCAGCTTCACGAATATGATACCCGCTGATGCTGATCGTGTTCCATTTCGGCACGTGCTTTGTGCAGAACTCGATGGTATCCACGATGAGCCGCATCGATGGTTCGGGTGGAAAAATCCAGGATTTTTGCGCTATATATTCTTTCAAGATATCGTTCTGAATGGTCCCGGTCAATTTATCTGCTGTGACACCTTGTTTCTCCCCAACCGCCACGTACATCGCGAGTAAAATGGCTGCGGGAGCATTGATGGTCATCGATGTCGAGATTTTCCCGAGATCAATGCCAGCGAAGAGCGTTTCCATGTCCGCGAGCGTGTCAATGGCAACCCCTTCCTTGCCAATTTCACCAATGGTCATTTCATGACCTGACTCCCATCCATATAACGTGGGAAGGTGAAAGGCCACGGACAGGCCGGTCTGGCCGTTTTCAATGAGAAACTTGAATCGCTTGTTCGTGTCTTCAGCGGTACCGAGCCCGGCGAATTGCCGCATGGTCCACAAGCGCCCGCGGTACATGGTAGGATACACGCCCCGCGTGAATGGAAACTCCCCCGGGAGTCCTAGATCACGTTTGTATTCCAAGTTCTTGACATCATCTGTCGTGTATAGTCCCTTGATCTCGATACCGGAAAGATTTTTGAAAACCTTTTTCCGCTCGCGTTCGTTATTCATAAAAAGCATTCCTCCGAAGTGGAAAAATACGCGCTTTATATAAAACGTTTATAGCAGCGTCGATGTTTTTGTCGATCATAAGAAACGCTCCAACCTTTTCGTGAAAGCTCGTTCGATCAAGCAAAATGAACGGTAAGAAGTAAAAAAATAAAAATTATGAAAATTTGCACGCTCATTCTTTCTCATACTTGAATGAAAGACGTACACGTGCCCTGTATTGAATGATCTTGTTATTCTCGATCCTCACGTCGAGCTGGTCAACTTCCGCAACCCGGAGATCACGTACAGATTTTCCAGCAGTCTCGATAACATTCCTTACTGCATCTTCCCATGATTTTTCCGAGGTTCCGATCAGATCGATGATTTTATAGATGCTTTCTGGCGTATCACTCACCGTATCGATTTTCTTTTCCGTTTCGGGTTTTTTTCCTATAACAATCACCTTTGCGTTTTATACACGCGATATAAAGAATAGCCGAACCGATATTTAAACAATCACCTTCAATATTTCCGTGGTTTCCCGGTTTCAATTCGGATCGTTGGTTAGAATACACAAAGCTATGGCTTATTTTTCACATTTAACCCTAATAAAAGGATTACTAATAAAAAGGATCATCGTTATCAAATCGTGATTGGAGATCAAGCTGACAAATTCCTTGGTCGTCGACCATGGCAAGAACCACTTTAAAGCGGGATAACGCCGAGAAAGGCGACGAGAAGTTAACGATATCTGATTTCCCGCACTTGGAGGAGATCCGGAGCTACATAGTGCGCGGCAAAGGTGAGCTTTGCATCGAGCGGGCGAGGTTCCTCACCCGTTTCTTGAAAGAAAAGGGGGGTTTGGATTACACGCATCCGTTCACTCGCCAGGCAGAATCATTGAGATATATCCTGGAAAACAAGAAAGCCAACATCTTTCCCTATGAACTCCTCGCAGGCTCGTCAACGGCGAAGCGCAAGGGCGTGCTGTATTATCCGGAATTCATGTCAGGTGCAGGCATCATCCCGGAGCTCTTGACCATGCAGACCAGGAAAACGAACCCGTACGACATGCCATTCGAGGACATAGAGGAGCTAGACCGCGACATCGCTCCCTTCTGGATGGCCAAGAACGTGGGCGAAGTTTTGCGACAACGGCTTGGCGATGATGACCCTAGCTACCGGTTGCACCAGGAATTGTTCATGTACATGGTGAGCAAGTACAACTGCCAGAGTCACACGATTCCTGATTATCAGCGGGTGCTCGACAAGGGACTGGACGGGCTCATTGCCGAGGCCAAGGACCGCGCGAAGAACGCAACGACCGCTCAAAAAATCGTCTACCAGGGCATGATCACCGCGATGGAAGGGGTCATCACCTATGCGAACCACCTGGCAGCTGAAGCTGCCCGGGAAGCCGCCAATTGCACGGACGAGCTCCGGAAAGCCCAGCTCGAGAGAATGGCCGAAATAAATCGCCACGTGCCTGCAAATCCCCCGCGCACGTTCTGGGAAGCGGTCCAAAGCATCTGGACGTGCATGAACGCGCTGTACCAGGAACAAGCCAACGTGGGGTTCTCGATCGGACGCATCGACCAGCTCCTCGACAAGTACTACGTGCACGATCTCAAGACCGGTGCAATCACGAGAAAGGATGCCATGGAGATCCTCGCCCACTTCTGGTGCAAGGTCGGGGACAACCTGCCGTTAGTGCCGGAAAGTGCCGAGCTCATTTTCGGCGGCACGGGATCCAACCAAGCCATCACGATAGGCGGTTGCGACAAGGAAGGCAAGAATGCCGTGAACGACACCACGATCTTGTGCCTCGACGTCGTCGACATCGTGAAGGTTCGTGACCCGAATCTCAACGCTCGAGTTCGCGAGGATGACCCGCCAGAATACACGCAACAGCTCGTCGACGTGATCATCAGCACGGGTGCCACGCCATCGCTCGTGAATGACGCCGTGGTCATTCCAGCCTTGCAAAAAACAGGAGTCACGCTGGAGGATGCCCGGGATTACGCCCAAGTCGGTTGCCTGGAACCAAACTCGGCTGGTCGTACGTTCGGCCATACGGGAGCGATATTGATAAACGTCATTTCTGCACTGGAGCTCGCTGCCGGTAATGGCGATTCACGTCACGCTCCCGGTCTTGGCCTGAAAACCGGCGACCCCACCAAGTTCGAGACGTACAAGGAATTCGAGAATGCCGTGAAGCAGCAGCTCAAGTTCATCATCGATCACGCGACACGGCTCAACAATGCCCTGGGCGAGGTCTGGCAATACGTGCACCCGCAACCTCTGCTTTCCGCGTTGTTCGAAGGACCGATGGAATCGGGAAAATGCTTGCTATTCGGCGGCGCTACATACAATTCATCCGGCATCGCGTTCATCGCCACGGCGGACTTGATCGACTCGCTTTACGCCGTCAAGAGGCTCGTGTATGACCAGAAAAAGTTGAGCTTTATCGAGTTCTTGAAGATCGTGAACTCCAATTTCAAGAGCAACAAGGGCATTTATAATTACGTGATCAACAAGCTCGATCATTTCGGCAACGGCAAGGAGGAAGTCGATGCGATTGGAAAGGACCTCGTCGATTTCTTGTACGAGACGAGCCACGGTATCAAGAACTATCGCGGCGGGTATTACAACCCCGGGTACTGGTCAATGACGATCCACAGCGGCCTTGGCAAGGTAATGGATGCGTATGCACACGGGAAGCTCAAGGGTGAACCTTTCGCCTCGGGCTTGACCCCGGTGTCCTTCGGGCAGCGTGAAGGCCCGACCGGCGTGTTCAAGTCGCTCACGGCGCTCGATGCGACCAAGATGCCGAATGGGATGGCATTGAACATGAAATTCAACAAATCGCTGTTCAAGAACCAAGAAAAGGTCGAGAACCTCAAGGCGTTGATCAAGACCTATTTTAAACAAGGTGGCATGCAAGTCCAATTCACGATCCACGACGCGAACACGCTCATCGATGCAAAGGCACACCCTGAAAAATATCCCGATCTCATGGTGCGCATCAGCGGGTATACGGCATATTTCGTTGACTTGAACGATCACATGAAGGACGAGATCATCAACCGTGCAATGATGGACTTGTGAAATCACGGATGCTTGGTTGCTTGCGTGTCTTTTAATTTTTTTTTGATTTCCTTAATGGTTTTTTTTAAATCTTCAATCTTAAAACTATATTTTAGGGTTGCATAGACCTGGATAGCGGCATCGTAATGCACGATGGCCTTTAATAAGTCCCCCATCTCCGCGCAAGTTGCAGCCATCTCGGTCAGGTCGGATGCCTCGTTTTTCAAGTTCTTGAGTTCCTTGTCGATCAAGAGAGCTTCCGTGAATGTTTCTATCGCCTTGTCGTATTCCTTGCAGTTTCGGTAGGCCATGCCCAGGTTCGATAGACCATCCGCGAGCCGCGTCTTGTCACCGAGCTGGCGATTCAATGCCGTGGATGCAAGAAAATCCTCGATCGCGGGACGATTTTGGCCGGCCTTCATCCTCGCATATCCGAGGTTGAGACTGGCTTCAGCTTCCTTGGACAAGTCTTTTGCTACCTTGGAAACTTCCCGCAATGCCTTCAAAGATTCGATACAAGCGGTCCATTGATGGAGTCCCTTGTGAGCCGCGGCAGTGTTTCGGAGGGATTCAATTTGTCCCTCCAGGTTATCATTTTCCTTGAAAAAATCATGCGCCTTGTTGAGAAATTGGAGAGCTTTCGGAAAGTTTGAATCCTTCAAGAGCTTGTCTCCGATATCGAGGTCGGATAGTGCTTTTGCATTCCCTTCGGTGTCGGGCTTGGATCTCGCTACTTCAAGCCTTATTCGCATTTGGATAACTCGCGTTTCGGCTTCACGATTCGATGGCTCCAACCGCAGGAAATTCTGGAATGCTGTCAGCGCGGTTTGCAAGTTACCGCCGGCCTCTTCGAGCAAGGCAAGGTTCCACCACGCCCGCGCATGCTTCGGGTCGATCTCCGTGGCCCGTGCGAAGCCATCACGTGCCTCTTCCGTGCGTTTCAACCGGAGAAAGGTCATCCCACGTTCAAACCAGGCCGGGGCATCCCCCCCGTCGATGTCGATTGATTTCGAGAATGCGATGACCGCTAATTGTGAATAGTTTTCCATGGTCTTGACGTCATATGCGCGCTCGGAAAGGCTGAGATACGTGCAACCCATGAACGCCCATGCCTTTGCGTGCCGGGGATTCAAGGTAGTGACAATGCCATAGCTCTGCAATGCTTCTTTCCACAAATCCTCCCGGGCCATGATGCCAGGCGGATTGTCTCCCATCCGCTCGAGCAGCTGCCCGAGCTCGAACCAAGCAAGCACGTTCATCGGTTCAACCTTCGTGGCTTGCCGGAAGCACCGCAGCGCTTCAAACACGTCGTCCCGGGACAATGCCGTGGCTCCCTCGTGTAGTAATTCCGTCGCTGTCTTCGTGGCTTCGCCGGTCGGGCCCTCGATACCGTGTTTGGTGGGAGTTTTTTTCCCCATAGATGCGATTCACCGGTTCTGTGATTGTGGAGGAACGGCGCCGATAATGTCACCGATTTTCCAGATTGCCAGGCTACCATCATCGAGCCCTACATACAGGTGCGTGCTATCGATGGCGAGCGTTGTTGCCATCTTTCCATTGGCTGTAAATGAGAGCATTTCACGAGCGGTCTGCATATTCCATAGCTTGATCGTCTTGTCAGCCCCGCATGTAAAGAGATGCTCGCCTTCCATGACGATCGAATGCACGATACCGACGTGAGCTGCGACGGTAACGAGTTTCTCGCGCGATCGTGCATCCCAAAAGGTGATGGTCCCGTCCCGGCACGCGGCGACGATCCTTCCTTGACCCGAGATCACGGCCTTGACGTCATCGCCGTGCCCTTCCAGCGATGCAGCGTCGTTCAGCGTTTTTTTATCCCAAAGCTTGACGTTTTTTTTGCTACCTGGAGCATACAAGTATTCTTGATCCACGAACAAGTGATCCGCGTCTGTCCACGCGTCACGATGACCGAAGAGTGTCTTTTCCTCGCGCAAAGTGGCGATGTCGTGGACGATGATGGTACCATCCGACGTGCCCATGTAAAGGTGCTCGCCGTCATGGATTAAGGCTGTTGCACGATATTCATCGCCACCTTCATCCTGCTTGAGCAGTTGCGTTTCCTTGTCATAAACACGTAGCACGCTAAACCGGTATCCCGTCAAATCTTTCCCTCCACCACCACCAACGAAGATACGGCTGGAGTCCGATGTGAGGCAGAAAATATCTTGTCCAAAGCCAACGAGCATCCCGTCGAGCCGGAAATCGCGCCCCTTCTCATAGACGAAGACCATGTCGAGAGGATATGAATGCCCTTCCGGCACGTACCCTTTCCCCCATGAATAGAGGTACCGGTCGTCGACGTGGATCCCCCGGATGGCATCCCGATGATCCTTCAGGACCTTTAACGGTGGTATGTTGGCGGGCAAATTGGGAATCATCATGCCGGTTGTTTTATCCTTATGAGAATTATGTCAATCAGTTGATGATGGTCCGATACAGGCAGCCGCGTTCAATAGCATAGACCGGCACGTGCAAGAAGGTTCGTTGCACGTAGCGTGCTAGCTCTCGTACGCCGGGTTCTTCAGCAGTCGCGTGGTTGACTATGATCACGGGAACACCCGTGTCTTCAGACCATTGCGCGCTCTCCCACAAACGTGTACCATCATCGGTGAGTAAAAGCACATCCGCGCCGAGCTGGTGCATCTGCCGGTAGTTCGTGATGGCCCCGGTGCCGAGAGCGATGCGTGACACCTTTTTCCCGGGATCTCCTATCACGTGAACGACATCTTGACCGAGCATTCGCACGCGCTTCAAGATGCGCCGTGCAAGGTCATCGAAAGGCACCGGCTTGACCT
>JAUQYW010000020.1 GCA_030587525.1 Candidatus Sigynarchaeota archaeon
GATTCGCACGTGATAACCGCCTTTCGCAAATACATCCAAAAACTCAACCAGGCACACTTGATCAAGGAATACGTGCATAACTTGAAAACGAGGGGGCGTCGTGCCGAGATCCACATGCTCGATTTTCCCGCCGAGCTCGTGAAACAAAAAGTTCTCGACATCTTGACGAAGATGCCATGATCCCGGAGCAGTATAAGTTTTTTACACGGGATTGGCAGGGATCCATCCATTTTTCACGTGCGCTTTGGCTATGGCAATGTAATACAAGAACATCCATATTGCGACGACGGGAATCACGACGATACGGGGCACTTCGAATATCAACAGCACGCAAGCGAAGGGATACGCCGTGTATGAATAGAAAAGCAGGGGCTTCTTGAAGTCTCGTTCCATGAAGGTGAAGGCAATCGCCAGGAACGGGTAGAGGTAGAGCAATTGGGTTTCCCAGATGTCGGGTTGTGCGATGAAAAACGAAGCCATGCCGAAGATGAACGAGAACACGATGCGCTGGTTGCTGTCCCTCGATTTTCGCAGCAACAAGATCCCGGCGATCGCACAAGCGCCCGTGGCCGCGATAAACACGTAAGAGGTCGGGAGTTGGAATAGCACGCTAATAAAATAGCTGAAGCTGAGTGACGGATCGAGTACGAACCTGCTGAGCCCTAGCTCGTTCAGGTTCAAGGCAATGAATGACCGCAAGAGATCCAGATTCACGAGAAATATGATGGCATCCGCAAGAAGCGGGAGTGCAATGAAGAATACCCGCTTGATCAATCGCTTGATATCCCGTTCCATTAGCAAGAAAAGCACGATGAAGATTGCCACGGGCTTGAACACGATGCTCAACCCTACCATGATACTGCCGGCCATCTCGTTCCCTTTCAAGAAGAAGTACAGCCCGAGCACCGAGAAAAAAGCAACATAGCTTGACAGCTGACCCATACCATAATTGGTCAATTGAAAGGCCACCATGAAAAACATGGCCAAGTATTTCCAGGATGAATTTTTTTTGCTGAAGGGATCGCTGGCATCGGTGGCCATACCGAGAATGCCAAGGATCTTGGCGCTCGTGTAGATCGTTGCCAAACTGAAAAAAAAGCAGATCACGGAAAACACGACGTATGATTGCATCGAATCCATGAAAGTGAATGGATAAAAGAAGACGAGCTCCGCGGGAAAATACCGGTATGGAGAGAGGTTGTAAGCTGCTTGGAAAAATGCCGCATCATAAAGCCTGAGCGGATCCACGTTAAAAAACGTTCTCGCAGCATAGTAATAGATCTGGTAATCATTCCGTCCACCGGGAAATACGAACCCGGAAAGCTGGTTTATCACGACGAAACTCACCATGCATACCAGCATGATCGCGTTGATCATGATGGGGACGCGGAATGATTTTGCACATTGCTTGAAGGGCTTGAGGTTTATCGTGCGTATCACGATTCTAACAGCACCCGCCATGGCTTGATCCGAGGTCTTCACCTCTATTCCTGGTTGCCGTGCGAAAAGAACTTGTGTGCCCGAGATCCATGTGGCTCCTCCGCGGATTTGCGCCACAACAAAAGGTTAAAATGGAAGAAACCTTTTTTCTTATTATTCATCAACGACGAGTCGAACGTTATCATGTCGAGCCCACCCCAGCAGCCGCAACAACAAGCGAGTCTAGTCAAGGTCTTGAAGCGCGCGCTTGGGAAGAAGGTGCTCGTCGTGTTAAAACGAGCACTTGAAATTAACGGAATTTTACGTGGCTTCGATCAACATTTGAACCTGCACATCGACAACGCTGTGACGACGAACCCGCACACCATGGAAATCGAGGCCCTCGGCACGATCGTGCTGCGCGGGGATTCCGTGTTACTCGTTAACTCGGAAGACCTCGTTGAAAAAGACGAAGAAAACGAGTGAATCACATGGGCAAGGGAACGCCAGCTAAGGGATTGCACAACGGAAAGACACACATGCGCTGCCGGCGCTGTGGGCGAAATGCATATCATTTCAGGCACAAGGTTTGCGCTGCTTGCGGTTTTGGCAAGAGAACCACGATTCGAAGGTACAATTGGATGAACAAGAAAGTCCAAGGCAGGGCCCGGATTGTCTGAGCTTTATTGATTGCTCGAATCGTATCATTCTCGTTTTACGTGCTTTTTTTACATGTTAGGTAGATTTTCCCAGTCTTCTCTATTTTTTATCAGGTTTCGATTTAGATTTCGATGACATTGTAAACTTTCTTGTCATTGCTGCTTAATTCCCATGGCGCCACCTTTGTTCAAGAGGACCGGGCGTCCACCATAGACTATAGAGGCCTATTGTGGATGCATGTTATTTATGTGATAAATAAAAGGGGATTTTCGAGCCTAGCTCAGGCAAGCAGAATGGTGAGATGAAAGAAAAATTGGATGTCCCGGATCACTACGTGCAAGTGGGGGGTAGAAAAACTTGTTGTTAAGCGTTATGTTCATAATACCACCGTCTGTGTCTATATTTTTGCTCTATTGCGTACACAATCCTTATATCTGTGTTCATTCAATAGTCAATCGACTCGAAATGCAATCCTTGGCGGAAAAAACGGGTGGAGATAGCATCTCGAATCCGTGCACAGCGTGGTGATGGCCATGAAACACGCACTGATCAAGATTTTGTTGGTTACTTCGTTCATTGCATTTGCCGGTTTACTCGTTCAGCGTGAATTCTCGGTCATCTTCTCGCGAGGTGCCATTCCACGACGCCACGATTCATCGTTTGAAACGCGACCGGTAACTAAACCTGTTGTTTCGGCGACGAACGATCATCGACCAACATTAACGTCCGGAACGGTAACGCCATCGACAGGGAATACGAATTCCACGATGTTCATGTTTAGTGTCGTGTATACCGATCGGGATAACAACCCGGCGACATTCGTGAATGTAACATTGAACTGGTGGGTATGGGCAATGCATAAGGTCGATACATCAGATTCAAATTACGTGGATGGTTGCACCTACATGTACAGCACGATGCTCAACGCCGCGTGGAATTATTCGTTCTCATTCTCTTGTTCCGATGGCACGTTTACGGACTCGGCTAGTGCTACTAGCGGACCATCCGTTCGAATGCCGATCATCCCGTGGAATATGACGTGGAACGACGGGCGCAATAATTATGGCCGGGGCGTGTTTAGCAGCGACGGTTTCGTATACACGTGCGGTTACGTGTCTAGTTGGAACGGTTATTATGATATTATGGTGATAAAGTGGGATACGAACGGGAATGTGATGTGGAACCAAACATGGGGTGGTAACCAAGGCGACACGGGTATGGATATCTGGTGCGATGGATCGAAGGTTTACATCACGGGGTATACTTCTAGTTACGGCGCGGGTCAGGATGATGTCGTTTTGATTATCTATAATGTGGATGGCACGTTCGTTTCGTACAACACCTTTGGCGGTCCGGATGACGATTATGGAAATTGCATCTGGGGAGATCCGCAAGCAATCTACATCGGGGGCAGGACAGATGTCAATAGTACCCAAGGAGACGACATCCTGCTATTGAAATTGAGTAAAACTGGAACGCTTGTGTTTAACCGGACATGGGGGGGCACCGGAACGGATGCGGCATACGGGATTTGGGGTGATGGTTCCGCCATTTATGTTTGCGGATATACTAATAGCTTCGGGGAAGGATCATGCGATGCTGTGATCACAAAATGGACCGGCACGGGCGATTTCCAATGGTTTAAAACATGGGGTGGGAGAAGCTATGAGTATGGGTTGGGGATCTGGGGAGATGGTGCGAACATCTACATAACCGGATACACTGGTAGCTTCGGTATTGGCAGTTCCGATGCGTTCATTGTGACATGGACGGCCGGTGGTACCTTCGTGTTCTACCGTACATGGGGCGGGTTGTTTTACGATGAGGGTAATTGCATATGGGGAATTGGTGCAAACATCTACATTTCGGGATATACAAATAGCTTTGGAACGGGGAGATATGCTCTTTTCCTGTTAAAACTCGGCCCGGATGGAATACTGCAGCTGGTTAAGACTTGCGACGGAATTCTAAACTTATGGGTGTATGGTATCCACGGGAATCAAGATAGTATGTACTTATGTGGGTCTGAATACGACGGAATTCGATATAATCTATTTATTACGAGGATATCCTTAGCCGGAGAGTTTGGCATCATCTCGCCATGCTACGGAGAAAAAACAAGACAATATCAACGCATAACGTTCCAGTGGAGCGAAGCAAATTTTACCGGGGACACGATCACGTATACATGGCAGTTATCATCCTCGACGTTGTTCACGACGGCCGTGTACGACATTGACACCATG
>JAUQYW010000023.1 GCA_030587525.1 Candidatus Sigynarchaeota archaeon
TGGATTGCCAGGCTGGACCCGGCATGCTTCCCGCCGTTCAACACGTTGGAGCCAGGGACGGGCATAAGATACTTCTTGGTCGATTTACCAAACGTCAAGTCGTAGATGTACTGGTAAAGCTGCTTATTCGCCACCTGGGCACCGATCTTCAACGCAGCCATAGAGACGGCGAGGATCGCGTTCGCGCCGAGCTTACCCTTGTTCTCGGTACCATCCAGGTCGATCATAGCCTTGTCGAGGGCTTTCTGGTCGCTCACGTCCATATTAACGACCTTCTTGGCGATGATATCGTTGACGTTGCTCACCGCTTTCGAAACGTGCTTTCCACCGAACACTTTCTTGTCGCCATCCCGCAATTCAAGTGCCTCACGAGTACCTGTCGAAGCACCGCTCGGGACGGCCGCGCGCGCAAAGAACTTGCCTGCCCGCAAGTCACATTCGACCGTGGGATTGCCACGGCTATCTAGAATCCACCGGGCCTTGATCTTTTCGATTTTGGTTCCCATGTTCTCACCTAAATCAGCATTTACCACGTGCTTGGATTTATTTTTCAATAACGGGCATAAAATCTTAGTGAAAAAAATCTCCACGTATCGAACTCCCCTCATGTAAAAGCAAGGAACGAGGGAAGTTGATCAAATTTTCGCGATTTTCGTGAGCCACTCTGGCTTATCGGGGTCAAGATTTTTCTCGAGGGCGATTTCCAGCACGAGATACTGCAAGGGAACGATCGAGAGCAGGGGGTTGAATTCCATTGGGCATTTAGGGATATCCATCTTGAAATCCACGATCTCGGGCACATCCTCGCTGCGGGATGCAATGGCAAGCACGCTGGCGCCTTGCTGTTTCACGCGGTTGATGATCTTGATGAAATCTTTCTCGTGCTCGTCTTCAATCGGGGGAATGAGCGTGATGACCAGGTTCTCGCGGTCCGCGAGGGTGATCGGCCCGTGCAAGAACTCGTTTGCGGAATATCCCTGGGCGGTGATGCGCGATCCCTCGGCAAGCTTGAGCGACCCTTCCATGGCCGTGGCAATGTCGGGCCCCGCACCGAGAACGAACGCGCGGTCGAGAAATTTCAAGTATTTTGCAATCTTCTTGGCATTCGCCTGGATTGAATCTTTCATGATCTCGATCCGGTCCGGGATCAGGTTGAGCTCGCGGACCTTGGTCTTGTATTCTTCCTTGGTGATTTTTTTACTTACCAGGCCGAATTCCAGCGCGATGGACGCAACGATCGCGAGCTGCGACGTGTAGGTCTTGGTCGCGAGGACGGAAACTTCCTTGCCTGCCTGCGACAAGATGACCTCGTCGGGAAATTTCTTGGCCAGCGTCGATTCGGCCTCGTTTACGATCGGGATGACGAGCGCGCCCTTTTCCTTGGCAATGACCGCGGCATCGATCGTGTCTTGCGATTCGCCGGATTGACTGATGGCAATGACGACGGTTGCCTCGTCAAGGATGGGGCGTATGAAATACGGGAACTCCGACGGATGAATGCTGTAACAATCCATTTTCCCGAATACGTGCAAGAAATACATGGCCGCGTTGGCGGCATGGTACGACGTACCGCTTCCCGTTATGATGATGATTTTCGGGATTCTTTCATGAATTTTTTTCGCTGTTGCGGCGAATAAGTCTTGCTGGTCGAGGGCGGTGCGGATAGCATCGGGCTCTTGCTGGATCTCGGACCGGGTCTGGAACCCGGGCTGCTTGCCTTGCTCGTTCATCGATGACCGGACCTGGATGGGTGTGATATTATTTGTCGATGTCAATTAGTGATTCAACTTATATATTGTAACAAGAACGTTCGATACTCTCTCAAATCGAAACTTCGATGCTAGGCATCGCATCCCACTTTCATCCCATCGATCGAACCGTTCAGATTACGATAAAACCGGCACATGCGAAAAAAATAACGAGTTCCCTTTTAAAGGCTATTTGATTTATTGACACATTCCACGCGTGTGAGGCACGATTCGAGACGTGCCTCAAAATTCTTGACGTGCCTCATTCTACTTGTCAAAATTATTCTCAACAAATAGGAGAATCAAACAATGTCATTTCACGTGTCTAAAGTCATCTCTCGCATAGATTTTACCCTTCTTTCCCCTGAAGATATCAGAAAATTGTCAGCCGCCCGCATCATCACGGCCGACACGTACGATGAAGACGGGCTTGCCATTCCCTCTGGTTTAATGGATCCCCGTCTCGGCACCATCGAGCCTGGTCGCAGATGCGCGACGTGCGGGAACCGGCTAGGCGAATGCGCCGGCCACTTCGGCCACATCGAGCTCGCACGGCCTGTCGTTCACGTGGGCTATGCAAAGAAAATCCTGAAATGGTTGCGCTGCATCTGCCGCGAATGCTCGCGCGTCGCGCTCACGAAGGAGCAGCAAGAATATTACTCGAAACGGATCAAGGACCACATGGATATCTTCCAGGTTCTCGACGAGGAGGAATTAAAGGAGATTTACAAGGTCTGCAGGAAAGCGAAGTATTGCCCGCACTGCCAGACCGAGAGGTACAAGATCAAGATCGAGAAGCCGACGAGCTTCCTCGAGGAGACGCCCGAGGAAGGCACGAAGCCCGTCAACCCGAAGGAGATCCGGCGTCGCTTCGAGCGGATCGCCAAGGACGATCTCTGGTTCCTCGGCATCAATCCCGACGTCACGCGCCCGGAATGGACCATCCTGACCGTTTTACCCATCCCGCCCGTCTGCGTGCGGCCAAGCATCACGCTGGAGTCGGGCATACGGTCTGAAGATGATTTGACACATAAATTAGTCGATGTCATCCGCATCAACCAGCGATTGCGGGAAAACATCGATGCCGGCTCCCCGCAACTCATCGTGGAAGACTTGTGGGAGCTGCTGCAATATCACGTCACGACCTATTTCAACAACGAGGTGTCCGGTATTCCTCCTGCCCGGCACCGCTCGGGGCGCTCCTTGCGCACGCTCACGCAGCGCTTGAAGGGCAAGGAGGGCCGGTTCCGCAGCAACTTGTCCGGCAAGCGCGTCGACTTCTCGGCGCGCACGGTCATCTCGCCGAACCCGTACCTGTCGATCAACCAGGTCGGCGTGCCGCGCGAGATTGCCAAGGAACTCACGGTTCCCATCAAGGTGACCGAGTGGAATATCGAAGAAATGAAACAGCTCGTGCTCAATGGCCCCGACAATCATCCAGGTGCCAATTACATCATCCGGCCTGACGGCCGCCGCATCGATCTCCGGTTCGTGCAGCACCGGGAAATGCTCATGGAAACCTTGAAGCCTGGCTTCCAGATCGAGCGCCATCTCAAGGACGGCGATTACGTGCTGTTCAACCGCCAGCCATCGCTACACCGCATGTCGATCATGGCGCACGAAGTGAAGGTCATGGACGACAAGACCTTCCGGCTCTCGCTGTGCGTGTGCCCGCCATACAACGCGGACTTCGATGGCGACGAGATGAATCTCCACGTGCCGCAAAGCGAGGAGGCCAGGGCCGAAGCAAAGATTCTCATGCGGGTGCAAGAACACATCTTGTCCCCGAGATTTGGCGGCCCCGTGATCGGCGGGATTCAAGATTTCATCTCTGCCGCGTACATCCTCACGCGAAAGGAATCGTTCTTCACCAAGGGCGAAACACAGCTCCTTCTCTTCGCCGGAAACATCAAGAACAAGATGCCCAAGCCACACCACGACGACCCCGAGACCGGCGAGCCCATGTACTCGGGCAAGTCGATCTTCAGCCAATTGCTGCCGGAAACGCTGAACATGGAAACCACGTCGAAGTTTTGCAAGGGCGGAGCTTGCGCGAACAAGAAAGCCGGCAAGTGCTTGAAAGAAAATTGCGATAACGATGCTTACGTGAAGATCGTCAACGGTAACATGATCTCGGGGGTCATCGACAAGAAAACCTTCGGTGCCATGCAGCCACAGAGCATCTTGCACCGGATAACCAAAGATTACAGTAACGAGGCCGGTCGCATCTTCCTGGACTCGGCCGTCCAGATGCTGCTCGTCCTCATCATCAAGATGGGGTTCACCATGGGCATCGACGATTTCTCCGTGAACAAGGAAATGCAGGGAAAGATCCTCGACAAGCTGCACATTGCAGAGAAAGAGGCCGACAAGTTCATCGAGGCCTTCTTGAAAAAAGACGAAAAAACGCTGCCACAGCAACAAGGCCACACCTACGAGGAAACCCTGGAAAACCGCGTGCAAGACGTGCTGCAAGAAGCCCGTGAAAAAGCAGGCGACATGGCCATGGATTTCCTGGGCAACGACAAGCACGCCGTGATCATGACGCGCACGGGCGCCCGTGGCAACACGGTCAACCTGTCCCAGATGGCCGCGGTCGTGGGCCAGCAATCGGTCCGCAACCAGCGCATCAACAGGGGCTACCGCAACCGCACGCTCCCCCACTTCCACGAGTATGACCTCGGTGCCGAGGCCCGTGGCTTCGTTGAAAGCAGCTATATCAAGGGGTTGACACCGACCGAGTTCTTCTTCCATGCCATGGGTGGCCGCGAGGGGCTGGTGGACACCGCCGTCCGCACGTCGACCTCTGGGTACATGCAGCGCCGGCTCATCAACGCGCTGCAAGACGTCAAGTGCGAGCACGACTTCACGGTCAGGAATGCCGCGGGACACATCATCCAGTTCGTGTACGGCGACGACCTGATCGACCCTTCAAAATCGGACCATGGAGCCGCCATCGACGTCGACGCGCTGCTGGCGAAGGCAAAAAACTTGAAATAATCACGAGGTTACCATCATGTCGGAAAACATTGCATCCGAGGCATATATCCGCAATACCTTGACCGCGCTGAGCGTGGAAGAAGGCGTTCCCAGGGCTCTCTGCGAAAAGGTCATTGCCCGCTGCTTGAAGGAAAAAACGCTCACCGAAAAACAAGTCGATTACTTGACCTTGAACGTCTTCAAATCTTACGAGTATTCCAAGATCGTGCCGAGTGAAGCGGTCGGCGTGGTCGCTGCGCAATCCATCGGCGAGCCAGGCACGCAAATGACGCTCCGGACCTTCCACTACGCGGGTGTCCGTGAATTCTCCGTCACGCAAGGCCTGCCGCGGCTCATCGAGCTGGTCGACGCGCGCCGGAACCCGAAGACGCCCGTCATGTACGTGTACCTCGACAAGGAATTCTCGGACACGGAGGAAAATGCCCGAAAGATCCACAAGCAGATCGAGGAGACGCGCATCGAGAAGATCGCCAAGGAAGTCGACGTGGACCTGTCAGAAAACACGATCGTGATCCATCTCGACCGGGATATGATCGCCGACAAGGGCATCGACCTGGAAGACACGATCGAGAAACTCAAGAAGTTCAAGAAGACCAAGGTTGTACATCGCATGGAAGGCGATGACGAGCAGATCGTCGTCGAGACCGCCGCCGAAGAGGTGACAATTCCCAAGCTCCAGAAGTTGCGGGAAAAAATCATGAAAAAGATCATCCAGGGCATCAAGAGCATCAAGCGCGGCATCATCGACACGGCACCGAACAAGAAGGAGTTCCGCATCAGCACCGAGGGAACGAACCTTGAAAAAGTCCTGCTCGTCGATGGCGTCGATAAAACCCGCACGTATTGCAATGACTTGCACGAGACCATGGAGATTCTGGGCATCGAAGCAGCTCGCAATTTGCTCATCCGGGAATCGAAAAAGGTGCTGGACGATCAAAGCCTTGACGTGGATATCCGTCATCTTCTTCTGACTTCCGATCTCATGACCGCGGCCGGCGATATCAGCCAGATCGGCCGCCACGGCATCTCGGGCACCAAGGAATCCGTGCTGGCAAGGGCCGCGTTCGAGGTCACCATCAAGCAGCTCATCGATGCGTCTGTCATCGGCGAATCCGATATGCTCAAGGGCATCCCGGAGAACGTTATCGTCGGACAACTATGCCCCGTGGGGACCGGTGACATCCAATTATATTATGATTGGCAGGCGCAGGCGAAACCCAAGAAATCGTGAAATCTATAGAAGAGTCGCCTTTTTCCATCACTTTTTTCGCAGTAAACGCTAATCCTCATCACGGTTATCGAGCAAACAGTGAATTGAATCTGACCTTAGTAGTTGCACCGGCCGTGCACGGTCGCCTGCACTGACCGAGCACCAGCCGTACTCCGTGATAAAGGCTGTGACTTGCAGGATCACATGATATTTAAGTCGAACGGGAAGTTGGATAGCAATAGGACTTGGAAGGAAAGGGATCATCTCCTCTTCGATTTCTTTTGCCTTTTTTTGCCGGGGATGGCTCGATCGCGGCGCTTGCGACGTGCTTTTCGAACCGGGAAGTTGACTATCTCCGGTACCCACCGGGGAACACATTCAATCTAGTCGTAATTCCCTGCGAGAATGTCCGGAATGTCTTCATCCCCGAGCTGGAAAAATTTCCTGCGCTGCAGCAGCCTGAGATGGTCCATTTGCTTGTCCAGTTCGGCATCAGAAATCAAGTTTCCCCTTAGGGCCAAATACTTGATGGGCTCATAATCTACGATATTGCCAATCTCCGCGATGCGGTTATTCCAAAGGTTCAAAACTTCCAAAGCAGGTAACCCATCAATGTTCTCAAGTTTCGTGATAAAATTATTAGCTAGATTCAACTCTTTTAACTTTTTCAAATGCGCAATGTTCTCAATCTTTTCGATTTGATTCTGTTTCAAGGAAAGTTCGAACGTTTCTGTCGAAACGTTCGATAGACATTTACCAGCGGAACGAGATTTGTGCACGCGTGATGTCATTCTATCGCCTTGGGGTATATGAAGGACAAGACTTTCCCCATATACAACATTTATTTGGTATCGTCTTGGCATAGGGAATGTGACAATGGCGCCGCGCGGCAGAAGCCTTAAATAACGAGCCTCGGATGATGAAACAGCCTTTGAAATCGGGATGAAGACCTCATGGTATGCCGTGCTGCTCGCTATCGATGGGTTCGATTGAAGCAGACATGCATTTGCGCCGCGCTGCTCGCCCTTGTGATCGAGTCGTGTACCGCGCCGGCCGCCGCCATGTTCGAGGTGCAGTGGTTTCCTTCCGATGGCACCGTTTGCGAGTACGCGGTGCGCTGGGACTTCCGCTACGACAACGGTACGACGTACAACGACACGCTGTTCCGCGTGTATAATGATACGGGGGCATCTGTTAATTCACAGATCTTGGTTTATACAGAGGAAGCAGAATCGCACATACGCGCTTTGCAAGGTATCCCTAGTTTCGTGCTACTTGCAGACCACGTGCTTGTTTCTATCAAGAACACATACAGCGATGGACAACCGGGGAACATCACGCGGCACCTGACCGTCACGGCTGGAAACCTGACATTTGAAAATATCATAGTAAATTTCATCATATATTTTAATGATACTAGTAGGGGCTATAGCTATAATCCCCCTAGCGATGATAATCTTGCAAAAAACACCTTCATCAGTTCACTCACGCGGTTCAGTGATTATTTTAACAATTCCTTGCAACTCGGCGAGCCAGTGGTGCAGCTTTTTTACAACGGGTCAGTTCCAGAAGCGATTCCACGAGTCGCCAACCGGACCGCCGATACTATCGTCGCTTCCTCAAATTACACCTTCAGCACACCTCATGGACCTAAAACGACAGGCCAGATATACGTCGGAGATCTTTCAGGCCAAGTCTTGCGATATCAAATCGATGAGTATGATCCTACCACAGGGGTTTCACTAGTCTCGTACTCCTACTTGCGGCAAGTGGCACCAGTTCGAGATTTCACGGGGATCATCGCCGGTGTGATTGGCGGGGGCGCAGCAATCGGCATCGTGGCAGTCGTGATGGCCAAGCGTCGCAAAATAAGGAGTTGATCAACGGGTCGAAGGATTTTCTATGAAATTGAAATTATCTTGCGGGTGTGCCGCGCTGGTCGTTCTCGTAATCGCATCGTGGGCCGCGCCGGCCACCGCCATGTTCGAGGTGCAGTGGTTTCCCGCCGATGGCAGCGCGTGCGAGTACGCGGTGCGCTGGGATTTCCGCTACGACAACGGGACGACGTACGACGACACGTTATTTCGCGTGTACAACGATACTAGTTCTTTTCCTGAACCTGGCGAGATCAGAATTTATGCGGAAGAAGCAGAAGCACACATCGATGCGATAAAAGTTGATCCGGGTTTAATCCTGTTGGCGGAACACGCGCCGATCACCATCAAGAACACGTATAGCGATGCGTCGAACGGGAATCTCACGCGACACTTTACCGTGACCGCCGGGAATTTGACTTTTGATGATAAGACGACGTCTTTCATCATCACCACGGTCTCTGGTCATCAATACTTCATCCCGGATCCCACGGATAATCTCGTCCCTATGGGTTCGTTTATCACTAATAATGATACCCGATTCCTCGATTATATCAACGCTTCTTTGAGCACGGGCGATCCCGTGATAATTTGTCTCTATAACGGTTCGTATGCTTTCTGGATTCCACGCGTTACCGAGCGAACCTCGGACAGCATCATCGCCATAGCGAATTACACGATACAAATACCGGAGGACTTTTTCCAAGAAAGTTTCTACGTCGCAGACTTCTCAGGGCAAGTCTCGCAGTTCAAATATACCCGACATAACGTCACGGACGAAATTGCCAAGGTTTCTTATACGTTCTCACGATCCACGTCACCACCGCGAGACTTTACCCTGATCATCACTACCATAATCGCAGGAGGCATTGCTGCGGGAGTCGTGATCGCCGTGATGGTCACAAAGCGCAGAAGAACACGAACTGGCCCAATAACTCCGAGATTATAACAAAGGGTACTGCTGTGATAAGAAACGTGTCATGATCAGAAATCTTGCACGAAATCGCCATGTGATAATAACCCCTTTTTTTCGCCGTGGTTTGAGGCCACTGCCATGACGTCATGCTAAACTGATTGTGATCGAAAATTGCCAAGACCAATATTTGGTAAAATCATGATGGCCTTTCAAAATTGAATAGCGTAAGAATCATGGAGGATTTTTTTATATCGAACAAGATTAAATAACGTGGTAAATACGATAATCGATTTAATCTATCTCCTCGACTCAGTCTCTTCTTCACAAGTAAAGAACATTTGGGGTATTTTTTTATCCAACCAATCATTAAAAATCATATTGCGAAAAGTGCGTTACCAAGAAACACGTGAGTGATAATGTCCGAGAAATCCAAGATGGCCTTGCTGAACCGGAATTTGCGCATCGTTGTCAAGACCGGGAAGATCGTCATGGGCCAGAAGAACGTGCTGCGGAACTTGCGAACGAGCCAAGCGAAATTGCTCATCGTCGCCGAAAATTTGCCTGCCGAGTATAAGAAGACCCTCTTGTACCACGTGCAGATGCAAAGCCGGAAGATCGACGTCTTCACCTACCCGGGCAGCAGCTGGGACCTAGGAAACCAAGCAGGCAGGCCACACATGGTCGGAGCAATCCTGATCGAGTCGCCGGGCGACTCGAAGATCCTCGACGTCGTGAAAGAATTCTGATCAAGCATCAAGAATTAACATGAAAAATACCAGAAATCAAGAATTTAAACCGAAAACACGAGTTGCGAAAATAGTATGGGATATACCCTAGATCAAACCAATATACAGTTCATATCGTACTTCGAAAATATAAGTGGCGCGACGATCGACGATTGCATGACCGAGGATAACCGGATCATCTTTATCGTGAAAAAGGGTCAGGCGGGTCTCGCCATCGGGAAAAAGGGAGCGAACATCAAGAAAGCCTCGCACGATCTCAAGAAGGAAATCGAGATCATCGAGAACGGCGACAATGCCCAGGAGCTGATCAAGAATGCGCTTTCTCCGGCGGAAATCCAGGAAATCACGATTTCCGAGGGCCGTGCGATGGTGAAGATCGATCCCAAGTTCCGTGGCATGGCCATTGGCAAGGGTGGCTCGAAAATCGACCGTTGCAGGAAGTTGCTCCAGCGCCATTTTGATATCGACGAAGTAATCTTGACCAAGGTTTAATGCCGCTGCATCCATTCCCGCGGCATTGATAATGCCTTCATTCTCTTTAAATGTTCCCCGCGGTCATGGCATGGCTCCAGCGAAGGCAATACCGCGCATCTGCTACGTGTGATGGCACGCAGCTTGTCCTCACGAGCCGTCGTGGCCGTGACACTCATTTTAAGCAGCAATCGAAAAAAATAGGATGAAAGAAACAGGTAGATAATGCAGGTTTACCTTGCCGAGAACGAGATGCGCTCCTTCTCTTCTTTCCTGGCGATCGCGAAGGACGCCGAATCGCCCTTGGCCGCGGCGAGTATCTCGTCGGTGAGGCATTCCTCGATCGTGATGGGGCTGTTATGCGACCGCCGCGAGGCGCCGAGCGCCAGGAAGTGTATCGCCATATCGACGCGACGAGCAGGTGCCACGTCCACGGCCGACTGGTAGGAGATTCCACCCATGCTGATGCGCGTCGTGTCCTCGCGAGGCGAGGCATTCTCGATGGCTTGCACGAGGAGCTGCACGGGGTTTTCGCCGGTCTTCAAGTTGATGAGCTCAAACGAACGACGGATGACGTTGATCGCGTGCTGTTTCTTGCCCGCGCGGTACGAGGTGCGCTTGCCCTTGACGCGTGCCCGGATCGTGCCCGGGGTCATCATGCGGTTTGCGAGCCGCTCGACCAGGCTTTGCTTGTGCTTCCAGAATCGTTTGCGGGTGAAGATGCCGTGGAAATGCGGCACACCAATGTCGCGCAAGTTCATGTACCGCTGCAATCCCTTGTCCCGCACCTTGACGGCGGTGGTCCACTTCCCGAAGAGCAAGATGTTCGTGCCCGTGACGGGTTCCTCGTCCTTGCCAACCTTGGGCTCTTCCTCCTCGGGCTCGCCTTCTTCCTCGGGAGCTTCGGTTTCTTCGGGGGTCTCGGGAGCTGCGGTAACTTTTGGAGCAGGGGCTTCGGCGGGAGCTGCGGGAGCAGGTGCAGGGGCCTCGGCGGGAGCTGCGGGAGCAGGTGCTGCGGCAGGCTCGGTCTTCGTTTCCTCGGGCTTCTGCTCGGCTGCCGGCTCCTCCGGAGCCTCCTCGTCCTTCTTCTTTCGTTTTGCCATGGCTACGTCTACCTCGTTGGTTTCTCTCGCTTTCCTTGTAACATCGCGAGGACGGAGATTCCATTGATTTTAATAACGCACCAGCGGACTCCAGGAATGTCACCCTTGGCACGGCCACGGGCACCACCGATACCTTGCACGATCACTTCGTCGTGCTCTTGCACGAAGTTCAGCGTGCCGTCGCCGGGCAAGAATGCGGTGATTGTTTTAGCGTTTTTCTTCAATTGTACGCGCACGCATTTTCGAATGCCAGAATTGGGCTTCTTTTCCTCCCTTCCCACCTTTTCTAGCACGATTCCAGACGCTTGCGCAGTTCCTTGCAGCGGATCGGCCTTGTACTTGAGCCCCATTGACCTTTGGAGGTAGTTGTAGTCCGACCACTTAAATTTCTGCCGTTTCTTCTTGAGTTTTCTACCCGCAAACTCGCCACGCGGTGATTTATTTGCCATTACATCACATTAATCAGTAAAATTTTATGACGAATATTATAAGACCGATAGTGATAGGATAATTAAATCAATTTCGGAACGCTGTTAACAAATCCTAGCAAATTCACCTATATTATAACGACCATCTTCATCAATATTCTATAAAAATCAACCTTCTGGAATTGTCGGCGCTTGGGGCTCAATTTGTCCTCACGATTTCGATCATGATACTCTCGTTTTCCAGGAGATTCGAGCATCGGCAATGCAAATGCACATTTACATTTGCAAATTTGTCGCCATTCGGGCACGAAGCAGAAACGCGTGAAACAGCAGTGCACGAGATCATTCAATGCTTTCCATCACGATATCGAGCAAGAATTGCACGCGGAATGTCACAGCTTCCGCGCCATCGCATTCCACGGCCAAGGACGGCTTGAAATCGACATACATCCGGTGGCAATTGCCGCAACCGAGGATGACGGAATCGATTGGCTGCCCGGATTCTTCGTTGATGTTCATAATCCGGCGGATGCCATACTCGATCGCGACATCCGGGTGGGTATCGAGCAGCGAGGACCCGCAGCAACCCAGGTCATGCTCGATGCGGGTTGGCTCGTACCCGAGCATGGCGAGCAAGTCATCGATCCCTCGCAACCGCTCCGCGCGCTCGCTCGGGTCGGTCGTCGCCTGGCACGGGTATTGCACGTACACATGCACCTTGCCGTCGCCCGTCGCGGAAACTTTTTCACGTTTCACGAGGGGTCGAAGCATTTTCCTGGTCTCGGGGAACGAGAGCAAGTCCATGTAGTGCAAGATCGCCGTCTCTTTGAACGGGTTGCTCGTCTTGCCGGCGAGTTCCTGCTGTAACGCTTCGAGGCGCTCCCGCAAGGTGCTCGTGCAAGACCCGCACGCGGTCACGACCAGCACGCGGCTTGCCCTGCTCAGCAACTGCTTAAGCATGGAACTGGCGTTCGCTACATGCTCCACCTCGTCGACCTGGTGCAAGAATGATCCGCAGCACGAGTCATCCTCCACGGCGATCCGTTTCGGATCCGTTCCTAGCAGCACGAGCAGCTGGTACAACCGATACACCAGGCCGGGAAACCGGGACGACACGACGCAGCCCGGGAACACGAC
>JAUQYW010000035.1 GCA_030587525.1 Candidatus Sigynarchaeota archaeon
AACAGAAGCATTCCTATTGAAATCAGTATGCAGCCTTTCCGGATATCACCTGGCGGCGTTGTCCTTGTTAAATTGAGGAATAGCAAGGGAATAAAATAACCACAAATAAAGAAATTAAATACCGACGCCCAATAGGCAACAAGATTGAAGTAGAAATAGATACTGGTGGAGAGCGTGCCCTCGACCAGCGATAATATCGTCAGGATGTACCGTGTCTTTTTAAAGATGAATTTTTCGATGTTGAAGTATAGCGTCGCGATCGATATCCATGCGATGAGATAGTAGAGAAAGCGCATCCAAAAGTTAATTCCTGTAATCTGGGTGTCTAAATTCCAAGCATCAATGATATCATTATACGTGCCGATGGAATATCGTCTGATATTTTCGATCAATCGTGCAATGCCATAGCCGATCAAGAAGAAACTAAGGCCCAGAAAGAACGGTCTCGTGACGGTTGCTCGTTTTTTGTATTGATGAATGAAGATGACGAAAAGGGCGCAACATAGTAACGTCGAAAAATACCAAAGAGAAATTTCCAAAGGCTCTAACATACGCGTTCAGCTCGGTTGTTGTTTGTGATCTTTTACCTTTAAAACACGCGCGTCATGCATTTATAACCTTATTTTTCAATAAAAAAAGCCCCGTTTCAAAGAACCAAGCTAACAATGCAAATAAATACATCCATTCCCAGAACCTCGTTATACCCATTTTTGGATCCGTGGAAACAACGAGGAGAAAGACGTTCTCTCCTTGCATGGCATATGGCGCAAATGTTGATATGAATATCAGTGGAATGCTCGCACAAATAAAACCAAAGAGCACTTGCTTCCTTGGAATATTATTGAAAGCCATCGCAAGGCTGAAAAATAACATGATGGCCATCCCTCCAAGAAAGAAAAGCGTGGCAAAGTACGTGTGGACGATGGGATCCGTCTTTATATCGATTATCGAGACCCCGATGACACCTACATAGGTTATAAGGCAGGATATAACCGCGAGATAGACAAACATTTTCAATCTTTGTTTCCTCGCGAGAAGATATTTCAACAGATAATAGATAAATGGCACGGATATGATGGAAAGCAAGATCAAACCAACAGAGAAGACAATATTTGACCCATTTGGCGACCTTCCAGAATTGGTGACGACCCCGCCGAGGTCACTTATCCAGTTTGAAAAGAAATCGAAAGGTTCTGCAAGATAATATAAAATCGAACACGTGAGAATCGTGATTCCTCCTATTATCGCCGTTAGAATGCCAAAATAGCCCCCTTCAACCCGCTTGTACAAGAAATCAAGCTTTGTGGAAAACTTTTTGTCCATTATACGATCTTCTCGATGTTGTTTTTATAAATATTTATGAAAAATTATCCAGGATAAGTGGATTAATTGTGGATGAAATTGTGGACCGATTGTTCCTTGGCGACGAGGACGATGCGAAAAATGGCGCCTTGCTGAAGAAGAAAAATGTCCGTGCAGTCATCAATTGCACCACCCGGGTTGAAAACTACTTCGAGCAGCAAGGTATTGCCTACTTGCGATTGATGCTGGAAGAGTGCAGCCACATCACGCCGGAGATCGCCGCCCAAATACACGAGTTCGTGCAAGAACACCATCCAAAGCACGGTCTCCTCGTTCATTGTGCCGGGGGGGTGCAACGGGCGCCGGCCATCATGATCTTGATATTGCTCCAGGATCGCTTCAAGTTTTTCGATGCCT
This sequence comes from Candidatus Sigynarchaeota archaeon, assembly GCA_030587525.1. Lineage (GTDB taxonomy): Archaea > Asgardarchaeota > Lokiarchaeia > Sigyniarchaeales > Sigyniarchaeaceae > Sigyniarchaeum > Sigyniarchaeum tengchongense. Next base: position 1,720 of record JAUQYW010000035.1, read on the forward strand.
TCGAATTCGTCGAAAAAAAACACACCGGGTACATCTTGCCCACGTACGAGATGCTTGCCTCCATAGCGCGGCTCGACCTAAACGGTGAGCATGTCGACGACGCAGCGGTCAAGCAATATTATCGCGAACGCTTTCGGCTCTTCTTTTGACCGCCCATTTTTCCATGAAACTGGTGTAAAGTAAAAAAAGATGGGATGTATCAAAAAATGAGGGGATGTATCATTGAGGTGGCTTAGAGTAATACTTGACGAATAGCTTGATTAGAACTTCCTCGGTCACGAGGGGTTTGAACGCCTTGTCCCAGACTCCCTTGTTAAAGTGTATTTCGTTTATGGCGAGATTCAACTTGTCCTTGTACTTGTTGATGAACTCGATCGACCAGGGCAAGCCCGGGTTCCGCGTGATCGTGCGATGCGCCCACTTCGCCAGCCAGGTGTCGATGAACCTTTCCGACCACGGGAGCGACGCGTTACCCGATAAGCCCGAGAGGTACCACTCATCCCGCCCTGTACTCGTCCATACCCACTTTTTCTCGTACTTCTTGATGAGCGCCTCCGTGAACGGCAGGGAGGGGTTCCCGCTCATATACCACCAGTCCCACTTGTCCGCGTACTTGGCGATAAATTGTTCCGACCACGGGAACTTGCGGAGCAGGCTAATCTTGTTGAGGAACCAAAAGCTCTGATACTTCGTGAACAGTTCCATTGACCACGGCAAGCCATTGTTCGCGCTCAGCTTATCATATGCCATACCCGATAATACATGGGTCTTGAACTCGTCCAATTCCTTTTCAGTCCAAGCCATGCCCTCGGCTTCGGTCAGGTAGAGCAGTTCGATGTCCTCGTTACCCGTGCCCTTGCGCACGTTGTCGATCATGTCCCGCGTCCACTTGATTGCCGGGTTGAGGCGGATGTGTTTCCAGGACCACTTCTTCCCGTACTGGATCAGCAACTCTTCGGTGAACTGCACGGAAGTGTTCTGGCTCAGCTCCACGAAATCCAACTTGTCAGCATACTTGTCGATGATCTCCTTCGTGAACTTGATGCCCTTGTTGGAGCTCAAGTAGCTCCATTGCCATTTTGTTATAAAATCCTCCAGCAACTCTGGCCTCGCAAAAACCTTCGGATTCGCGCTCAATGAATCCCAGTCTATCTTGTTCTTGTATTTTTCGATGAATTCCTTCGTCCAGTCCACGGCCTCGTTCTTGCACAGCTCATCCCAGTTGATCGCACCATCGGAATTTATCCCGAAGCGCGTGGAGAGTATCTTATCGGTGAGTGGATAGTACAACAAGACCATCCGCTTAAAGGGACGCATGTTTCTACCGACAAAGTCGTCTAGTAAATCGAGTTGAGATTGGTTCGCCATATGTCCATATCATACAGTAGGCAATTAAATAGATCTGCAGCTTCCATATAAGATATTTTCCTATTAGCATCATTTTTTGAAACTTTATGGCTATTTTGAGCGAATTTCGCATATTTTTTATAAAATCGAGGCAAAAAAGTATATTTGATGGTATTTTTCCGATCTGATCGAGTAAAAAAACATTCTAGAAACGGTCATTTCATTCTGCCGATGGGGCGCGGATCAACGCCGGCACGAACGGCTCGTGCAACATGCGAAAAGTATTCCTTTTATAACATAATAACGTCAAAATGCATATCGACAAGTGGTTTTCAATGACTGATGAACGGCACAAGCAGATGAAATCATCCTTCGATGATTTCTTGCAGCAAGGAACGCGTGCGCTCAAGGCGAAGAAACATTTCACCGCGCTTTCGTCCTTCAACATCGCGAAAAGCATCGCAACCTCGCTCGTCGCCGAAAAAGGTGAAGGCGTGTCCGCAAAAGATCTGAAAAAGCTCGATAAACTGATCGATGATGCCAAGAAAAGCATCGCGGAAGGAAAAACTGGGGATATGATCAAGCGATCCTTTCTTTCACGATTGCGTAATAGAGATACCGCCAAGGCAGCTCGACCTGGCGCCGTGTCGAAGACCTTGTCGATTTTTTTGTTTGGATTGGACCGTGCTGGAAAAACGACCTTCGTGGAATTTCTGAACAAGGAAAAATTCTGCGACCAGACCCCCACGCTTGGATTGAACGTGTCGCAGATCGTTTTGGGCAACCTGAAATTTGAATTCAACGATCTCGGCGGGCAGCAGATGTTTCGTGGTTCTTGGATGGAATACTGGAAGAATCAAAGCGTCCTCGTGTTCATGGTCGACGTCGCGGATGCAGCACGGTTTAGCGAGGCAAAAGACGCCTTGTGGTCCATCATCAAGCGCCCCGAAACGGCGGGAAAGCCGCTGCTAATCCTCTTGAACAAGATTGACCTCCCCGATGCGAAGGACGCCGTTACCGTGAAAAAGGCCATCGATTTCTACCGGATCGATCGCGAGCCGACCGGTGTCTTCGAGATTTCGATCAAGCAGAACAAGAACCTTGACAAGCCGCTGAACTTTCTCGCGAGCATCGCCCTCGAGGATGACGAGTTGCAGGAATTCGTTTCCGAGGAAACGGCGAGGATATCTATGGAACTTGGCCAGGTCTATACATCGCTGCTTGCCGAGGCGAAGGAGCTCGAAAGCCACGGGAAGTACGAGCAAGCATTGAACCCCCTCTACAAGGCGAAGCTCATCCAGGACGAGATCGCCGCCAACGGGATCTCGGGTGGGCAGAAGAAAGCACTGCATTGCCTCGACTTGATGTCGAAAATCTTATCGACTATGAACAAGAAGGGCATCACCACGTCCACGAAGGAATGGTGGGTTTCACGTAATACGGGTTGATGATCGCTATATCCAATCCACGTCGGTATCGGTGAGTACGCCACCCGCGTTACCGGTATTTGCCGTGCCAGCGGGTTCGATGAGCAAGCAACACACGACCTCTTTACAGATTGGCTTGTGTTCGGTGCCCTTCGGGATGGCCACCATCTCACCCTCATGCAGCACTAATGTTTTTTCCCTCAGCTCGATGCTTAGTGTGCCTTCGATAACTATGAACACTTCATCGGTCTCTGGATGCTGATGCCAGATGAATTCGCGTTTGGTTTTCACGAGCTTGAAGTGATAGTTGTTCATCTGAGCAATGATCTTGTACTTGTGCAGTTCCTTGATCTTGCAAGCCTTTTCCTTGAAATTTACCACTTTGATGTCCATACGAGCTCACATCGGGAGATTATGAGATAAGTGTATCATCTTGACCCAACAATGAACCGATTCTATTTCAGCCAGTATCGCCGATATCCCGGGTTCAGTTCATAATTATTAACGCAGAACCACGTTAGGGGAGAAAAAGTTTATATGAAGATCATTTTTGCTTATTTTTATGTCTGTATTTTCCATTGGTTTGCGATTGTTGTTTCTGCCGCGCAGCATCGAAGGCGCTGGCGAAACACCGCGCGATGCAAGACCGCTTAGAATCGGCGTAATCATGGGGTTTATCGGGGTCATACTTGAAGGATTGTATTTTTTTCCGTCTGATACAATCACGATCAGAAACGTTTCCGATTCGGTAGAAATCCTGGTGAACAGCATGGCTGGCATTCTGCTCGGAGCCATTTTATTACTCGCATTGCTCGGGTTCGACACCATCGTCCTCGGTGCTTGTGGCGTGCGGGGATTCAAGAGCGCGCTCTATGGCTCGTGCGCGCCTTGCCTAGCGATACCACTTGCGGCTATACCGATCCACGCGATTTTTTCCAACCAGATGAGCATGCGTGGTTATTCCCCCATCTTCTTCATCCTGATCTTCATCTTCTTGGCATGGCATGTCGTCACGCTTGGAATCCTCATTTCGCACCATTTTAGTTCCACGGAACTACCCGCGAAAAGGATTTACCTCATCCTCGGCGTGTTATTCGCCGCGGAAATAACCACCAGCCTGATCTTTCTGACGCAGGTTCCACCACTCTTCGATGTGACATATCTACAATTCCTGGAGGAGTTTTTCTGATGGCAGAAGGAATTAAATCCCGGGTTGGAACCAGGAGCCGAGACCACGTTCTCAGCTTCGTTTCGGCGTTCGTGCTGATCGGCTTGTTCTGCATGAGCACTGTGTTTGCCCTCTCACCGACATTTTATTCCGAAACGGAAAAATTCCGGGCGGCCGTGTACGAGACGGACCGCACGATTTTCACGACTTACTTCGTCTGGTATAATGCAACGGGGAACCTGGATTCAGCCCATCAAGTCATTTATGATTGCAACTACCAGACCGTCGCTGACATTATGAATAATCTTCAAAATCCCCCGGCTGATTGGCCAGGTCCGACAAATGCCACCATCGATCAACTTATCTCCTTCAATGCAACAGGCAATGGCCACAATTATACTGAAGCAATAAGCCACCATCCCCCAGCCACGCCTCCAACGTACAACGCGACTGGCGACGTGACCAGCGTGCTGGACCGCAGCTTGAAGAAATATACCACGGATAATAATAGCATCATCGTGAATCTGACGAGCTGGTTTAGTTATTTGAATCCTGTATGGCACGAGTGGGAGATGCGCTGCATGATGCGAGCGGGGATCGATGTCGCGATGCCCAATTACTGGTGGACGGGGCCAGGCCTTCCAGGTTATGGGTACTTCACGCGGGATGGCCTCGTCGTGTTGAATGATACCATCACCGCGCTTCAAACCACGGTGGCCGCCGAGCACGCGGCGGGAAGTTCCTATACTCCCGATGATGTCCCGAGAATCGCCATGTTTTACGACACCACGATGATGAAGCAATTATGGGCGTTTAAAGAGCACCTGGATCCTGAGAGTATTTATTTCGACAATGAAACTGAGGCTATGAATAATGGTCCAGGCCCAGATTTGGAGGATCCATACTGGGAAAACCAATTTTACTTGCGCATCCAGGAGTTTTACGACTTTATCATCAACGGGAGCGCGTGCCACACGGTTTTCATACAAAATAATGGAACGTTGGAGGAATATTGCGTCGTATGGTTGTATAGCGGTGGATTTTTCGGCGGAATAGGTTCCCACGTTCTCAACTATTGCAAAGCGCACTTTGAAGAGCGATACGGGAAAAAATTGCTCTTCGTGGGTGGCGGGGAATGGAACCAAGCCGACGTTGATGGCGAGTGCGGCTGGGGTGCATGCTGCGATGTCCGGTTGGACAAGGGCACTAGGATACCCGTCGGCGGTTATGGGCCCGGGTACTACAACATCGGCACGTTGCTGGGTCAACAAGCCCGGTATATTGCCCACGACACTACACGGTACAAGAACGGCTTGCAATCCGCCATCGATTCAGGAGCGGCGTGGCTCCATCTGGAGACATGGAACGAGCTCCTCGAGGGCACCGATATATGCTGGACGCAAGAATTCGGCTATGATTTCATCGATGCCACGCGGGAGATCGCAGACCGTTTCCACGCGATGCATGGACAGCCCCCGATAACGTCTCGGGTCAATCTCGTGCTGGTGATCTTGCCGCTTGCCAGCCTGGTAACCTTGATGGGAGTGGCTGTTATATTGCAACGAAAGCGCCCCGTCGAAAAAGTGTAATTTTTTTCGTTTTTCCTCATCTTTATAACACTCTTTAACAGAATGATTGCTTGATACTTAGAAGGGATTTATTAATGCCGAGAATTACAGGAGTCGATCAGCAAAAATGCACGGGATGCAGGAAATGCGTGCAAGAATGTGGATTTTTCAGGATTAACAAGGAAATAAAAAAGGCTGAATATTATGATCCGATGGGATTGTGTTTCTGGTGCGGGCATTGCATCGCCGTGTGCCCGGAAAACGCCGTGCAGCACGAAGATTTCGGGGACGAGCCTCGCGAGCTTTCCGCAATTCCCGGTCAAGATCGTTCCATTCCGTTCAAGAACCTGGCAAACACGGTCCATGCCCTCCGATCCATCCGCCGATACAAGCCCGATCCGGTTCCACGCGACGTAATGGAAAAGGTGCTCGATGCTATCCGATATGCACCAACGGGCGGGAATGCCCGCGAGTTCAAAATATCCATCGCGTCAAACCAGCAGCAATTGCACGAGCTCGGGGAAGCCGTAATAAACAAGTTCCTTGAAGAACCCGCCGCGAAAGCGATGTATGGCCCCATCTTCGAAAATTTGAAAAAAGCATACAAGAACCCGATATACTTCGACGCGCCGCATCTTGTCGTCTGCTATACCAACGCGGATACCGGCATCGAGGACACCGATGCGGGGATTGCAGTGACGTACGGCCGCCTCGCCGCGGAATCCCTCGGGTTGGGCACCTGCTGGAACGGCTGGACAATGATCGTATTCAAGAAAGACCCCGAGCTTGCACGGGTCGTGAAAGCCAAGGGAAAGCACTGGGGTATCTTCACGATCGGTTTTCCGGCCATTTCCTTCGCCCGTACCGTGCCGCGGCCGCCTATGGTCGTGAAATGGCTCGATTGAGCAACAGAATTCCCCGTGTTTTCTGGGGAAAAAGGATATTTAGGCTGAGAGAAAGACTCTTTTTCATGATCCCAAAATCATATGAGACGTGGACCG
>JAUQYW010000078.1 GCA_030587525.1 Candidatus Sigynarchaeota archaeon
AACAGCGACAGGGAAATGGATTTTTCTTCCCCGGGTTCTAAAAAGACCCGGAGAAAGCTGCAGAGTTCCCGTTCGGGTCTGGGAATCTTGATTCCTGGTCCATGAAAATAGGCTTGAATTACTTCCGCTCCGGCACGTTTTCCGGTATTTTTTATCCGCATTGAAAAAAGAAGGATCGTGTTCTCATCCCCGGTTTGTCGATCTAAACTGCATTCTTTCCATTCAAACGTAGTATAGGAGAGCCCGAACCCGAACGGGAACCGTGGTTCGAGTTTACCATCGAAATGGCGATATCCGATGAATATTCCCTCATCATAATGAAGGGTTAAGGTTCTCCGGGTCGGGCGCGGCGGGTGCCAGGTCCAAAACTCTTCATATTGCCCCATTTGGATGACATTCACGTTGAACGCTGGAAAGGTCCGTCCTGGCACGAACTCTTTGGAATGTACAAATATATCTTCCAATCGGCGGGGATAGGTCACAGGTACTTTCCCGGATGGCGTTATCTCCCCGGTGAGAATTTTAGCCACAGCGTTCCCCCCTTCTTGGTGCGGTTGCCAAACCACGAGCAAAGCTGCAATGTCATCAATCCAATTTTCTATGATGCACGGTCCCCCGCCGAATAAAATGACTACGGTACGGGGGTTTTGTTTGGCAAGCCGCCGGATACGGGAGACTTGGCGACGTGATAGCGTTAATCTTTTGCGATCGGTGCCTTCGTTATCCCCAAACCATGCATGTGTCCATCCGGTGATGATCACATTGACATCAGCGTGTGCTGGAGATTTTACAAATTTGACGGATGATCCCAGTTTGGTTTTGAGCCCGGCCAACACCGTGGTAAATACGGCCGGTACCACCGCCGAACTGCCGCCGTACAATTTGGGTGTGCGTTGATAATCGGCTAACTCACCTCCGACGTAAATCGAATGCACCGTTCCTAAGTCAAAGGGCAACACTGCGGGCGAGTTCTTGAGCAAAACCGCACCTTCTTCAACAATCCGCATGGCAATATCTCGATGTTCGGGCGTGTTACGACTGCTAGACGGAATGTCTTCAGGAGGATCGAACAAGCCCACCTTGATCATTACGCGTAAAAGTCGGCTGATACAATCGTTCAATTCAGCATCCGTAAAAAGACCGGTTTTAAATGCGATCTGTAACCTTTCCACCGTATAGACAATGGCCTTCGGCATCTCGAGACTGAGTTTAGATTTGATGCAAACCGCTGGATCTTGTAAATAAAAAGTCGCACCCCAATCCGATACGATAAAATTGGGAAAGCCCCACTTCCCACACACTTCATCTGCCAACAGACCCGGATTTTCATAGACATATTTTCCGTTGATTCGGTTATAACTGCCCATGATCATCCAAGGGTCGGCTTCTTTTACGACCTTCTCGAACGCCCGGAGATAAATCTCGTGCAAGGTACGTTCATCAACTATCGCATCGGTAAATTTCCGCCAAGTTTCGTTATTATTACAAGCAAAGTGTTTCAGACACGCGGCAATTCGTTGGGATTGAATTCCTTTAACCACCGGAATCACCATTTGGCCAGTTAAAAACGGATCTTCGGAGTAATATTCGAAGGTCCGGCCGTTCAATGGTGTGCGGCAAATATTCAATCCTGGTCCCAAGATGGCTTGCCGACCGACGGCCCGAGTTTCCTGCCCCAGAGCTTGCCCGAAAAGTTCCCCGAGCGCTGGGTCCCAAGTGGCCGCCAAGCTGATGGTCGCAGGAAAATAAGTGCCTGTTACCCCGTGATTGGAATGATAAGCTACTCCATCCGGGCCATCCGTAACTTCTAATGCAGGTATTTTTAGCCGGGGAATCGGCACTGTGGTAAAGGGAGTGTCTCCCGATAACAGACGAAATTTCTCCTCGCGGGTCAACGATGATATTAATGCGGTTACCCGCTCGTCTTCTTCCATGATGATAATTATTTCCGTCAAATCTTAATAACTTATGCGATATATGGGATAATATTGTGTATTTTTGTGTGGCGGTGGATCGCCTATTGAATGCGATAAACATTACCATTCCTGCAGCGGGAATCAACTCGCATTGGATACTCCAACTATAAAGGTGGACAACCTTTGACAAGTAGCCAAGATAGTCCAAGCTTTTAGGAACTGTCAACCAACCCTCGTGAGTCCGTCAAGGAAAATTAGAAAGGATGTTGGCGATAGCATCACGCAACTGGCGCGCGGTATCCATTACTTCATTATCTTCATCAACCAGGCCCGGAAGGTCGTCATGCATCGATCCAGTATCGAGTTGTCGCCGAGCATCAACGCGCCCATGATCTTGGTCTTATTGATCTTGACCTCATCATTCTTGTAAGTGATGATGCCATCCTTGTCGGGGTGCGAAAGGAACTCGTAAAATTCTTCGATGTGAGCGCTGACGCCGATTGCATCTGCAAAATCATAGGCCAACATTTTCTGCTGGGTCGTGATCGTGTTCTTGAACCGATCCATGATAGATTCGAATTCGATCTCTTTCTTCCTCTCAGGGGCGATCTGGTCCTCGACCTTGGCGAGATCGAAGCCGAGATCCATGGGTTCTGCCGCGGGCTGCGTCTCTTCTGCAGGCGCCGCCGAAGGCGTTTGGACCTGCACTTGCGGAAGGCCAAACAATGCCCCGGCGGATGGTGCACCCGCCTGAGCTTGCGGAAAGGGTTTCGGGGCAGGGCTCGTTCCCATCGGGCTGGCAAACTGTAATCCCGGCTCTTGTCCTGCTGGTGCTGGATGTGGCGAAGCTGGTTTCGTGATTGTCCTTGGCGCCGACGGGGTAAATGTCGGGAACGCCGACGGTGGCGTGATGCCAGCTGACAGCGGGCCTGGAACTCCAGGCATTTTCATGCCCGGCAAAGCACTCGGCTTGGTCGTGGCAATGGGATTCGCGAATGACAAAGGTGGCATTCCCTCGAAACCGGTCGGGCTTGGCGTGATCGGGTGCACGATCGGTTTCGGCACGGGCGTTACACCGGCCGGCTTGATCACGGGTTTTTGCACCAGAGGTTGGGGCGTCGAGACCAGAGGTTGCGGTGTCGATATGGGTTTTCCCATCATACGCTCCATAAAACGCTGCTCGAGCGGGTGCATTGGCGCCGTGGGTGCAGGCGCGGGAGCCGAGACTTGTGGTCTCGTTACTATAGGCCTAACAACCTGCTGAATACGAGGGGCCTGGGGTTGGGGCGCTTGGACAGCTGCCGGCGCTGGTGGTGGTGGAAGTGGCATCCCCGAGCGTAATTTTTTCCCGCAGGTGGCACAGTACAAGCCACTCACGCTGACCGGCTGGTAACACGTGCAAAAATCCGTAGAATCTGGAGGGGGAGGTGGAGGTACTTTCCATGACATTCCGGGTCAATTCTCGATAGTTTATTCTTATACTCGTGCGAATTGCTTGCACGCGAAATTAACCGATAACCATTAAATAATCTACACCGATTAAAAATATAAAGGTTAATTGATCTTTTCCAGACCGGGCGGTCCAAGAATGTGTAACTGGGCAATGATTGCTACCATTGCGATGCCTTCATTCCCGCAAGGACACAAGTGGAACCATCTTGCATGTGCCAAGCCACGAGGAGCCCGGCTTCCATTTTTCGAAATAACAAGAAGCTAGCAATCGATTGAAAAATCAAAGATTGAAATATTCTACGAAATTTTTTGAACGAACCGAGGATACGAGCCTAGAATCTTGAGAAAGATGGTGTGGTCCGAAAGCTCCTTCAATGCCACCTTCACGGGCTCATCGTCCACGTGGCCTTCAAAATCAGTGAAAAAATTGTATTGCCAGATCTCCGGAAGATGCCTGGCAGGCCGTGATTCGATCTTGGTGAGATTGATCTTGTTTCGCGAAAATGCTTCAAGAGCGTGAAACAGGGAACCCGGCTCGTGCTTGACCGTGAAGATGATGGAGGTCCGATCCATCCCCGTGGGCTTCATGGCAATTTTGCCGATGATGATGAACCGGGTCTGGTTATTGGGATTGTCCTCGATGGCGCTGTGCAAGATTGCCATACCGTAATATTTGGCCGCAAGCTCGCTGCCGATGGCCGCGTGGTTTTTTCCGGATTCCTTGGCAAATTTCACGGCGGATGACGTGCTGAACATCTCCTTGACCTTCGCGTCGGGAAACCGTTCCCGCAGGAATTTTCTCGTCTGAGCGATGCCTTGTGGGTGGGAGCAAATGACTTCGATGTCCTTTTCTTGCGCGCCTTCGTGAACGATGAGGTTATGATGCACCTTGACCTCAATTTCCCCGCAGATCTTGATGGAAGGGGAATCGAGGAGCAAATCTAGCGTTTCCGCGACCGTTCCTTGCGTGGAATTTTCGATAGGAGTGATGCCGTGCTCAATGGTGCCGGCTTCCAGGGCGCGGAAAATCTGCCATGTGCTGTCATAGGACACGAAGACGTTCCCCGCGTCGGAAAAGAAATCCCGTGCGGCGATTTCACAGAAGCTACCTTCTGGGCCGAGATATCCGACCTTCTCTTCCAGATTTTCGAGGTGCCGGCACGCGCCCATGATCTCCTTGTAGATTTTTTCGAGGTCAGCGGGATTTAAGTTTTGGAGGGGCTTTCCAGACAGTCGCTTGAGGACTTCTTGCTCCCGGGACAAGTCGCGAACCGGAAGCTTTTTCAGTTTCTTCAAAACGCCTATTTCCTTGGCAACCGATGCCCGTTTTTCGAGGTTAGTAACGAGCTCGTCGTCGATCATGTCGATTTTTTCCCGCAATTTCCGCAATTTTTCGTTTTCGCTCATGCATCGGTCGCCGGGTTTCTTAATTCTCCACGCTTATTTTCCAATAGCGGTTGTTTGAAAATAATAATTACGGTAACACGTATATAGACATATTAACGAGATTATAACGACGAGCTCCAACTAACGGAGATGTTTATTATGAGTCAAGAAACCAAATCCAAACCGGAATCTCAAGAATCTTTGAAAACTGCATTCCGCATTGAAAAACAGCGGTATAACTGGATCGACCAGGCACGCGGCTTCGTGATGTTTATACTCGTGCTCTCTGGATTGATGCCTGAATTGTGGCGGAAAGCAAACGCGATCACCTGGTTCTTCCTGGAACACCCAGATGACTCTACACATGCCCAATACATGAATTTCTACGATATCGGGGTACCTGCCTTCTTCTTCATCATCGGCTTGCTCATGGCTGTTTCCTTCAAGAAACGACTGGAAAGCAAGGGGCCTAAACCTGCGGTCTTGAATGCCCTGGTACGGTGGGGACTTGTATCTGCGGTCGGGATCCTGTTCATTATCATACCCGGGCTCATCAACGGGGATGATCCAAGCACGTGGTTCGGTGAAGTCAAGACCATCGCACCCGGTATCGACGTGTTTGTCGTGTACTGGGACGTGGTCATCTCGCTGGGGATTGTCGGCCTCGTATCTATCCCTTTCCTCTTTATGAAGCGGACCCCGCGCCTTATAGTCTCGTATGCCATGATGGCGTTCTATCAAGTTATGCTCTTCATACCGGAGACGCACTGGCGGGATTACGCTATCAGCAGCGTGCACGGCGGTATCATAGGCGGATTCCTCGTGCTGGTCCCGATTACCTTGATCGCGTCGGTCGTTGGCGAGTTTTTCATCCTCGACAAGGAGACGCCCGAGCACGAGAAAGTGCGGAAGTTCTTGATGCTCGGTCTCGTGAATGCCATCATCGGTGTCGTGCTCTGGTTGATTCCCGGCGGGTATCCAAACAAGAGGCAAGACACGATGTCGTGGGCGGCGATCAGCATCGCGGTGTGTTTCTTCATCGGCTTCTTGTTCCTCAAGGTTGATTACAAGGATGAAGAATACAAGGGCTTGCATCCAGCTAACAAAGGCCGCATCGTGCTCTTCAAGTCCTACGGCATGAACCCGTTCTTGATCTATGGGATAGCCGAGATCGCCGGCGTCGTCATCGAGGCGCTGGTGGGTTCCGATTTCGAAATCCAGCTGGCTCAATGGCTTATCCTCGTGCCCGCGATCACGTTAATTGCCTGGATACTCTATAAGAAAGGCAAGGCAATCTCGACGACCAAGGTCGCGCTCGGCGTCATTGTCATCGTCCTGGTGCTCGCCGTGGTCCTCATACCGTTGTTGTAAACTTGCGTCTTGTTTCCTTTCTTTTTTATATTTCACCTTGTCGCATTCTTTCAAGACATTTCCCGTTAAACCGGAGCTTTTATAATGCGGTCAGCAATCGCGTGAATTGCACCATATCGGAGGTTCAATTCATGAAGTGCGCAATCGTCTGGATCAACGCGAAACCAGAAAGAGTCGAAGGGGAACTAAATGCATGGCTCGCAGGCCACCCGAACATCGACATCAAGGCCGTGTCGCAGCAACCAAACTTTTGTTACACGATCTTCTACGATGAAAAATAAGATTGATTTTACATTTCTTTTTTTATATATTTATCTCGTGGCGAGCAATTATTAACCGGGATTGGGAGATCTCAAAACCATTTCACCCCTTCCATGCATTTGCCCGATCACATACCATTTTTGGCCGCGAAGCTCGGCGCGTGTTTCCACGAGCCCGGAGCCGGTCACGACTGGCTTGACCTCGCTTGGCCATGACAACGCGATCTCCACGGGAATATCGGTTCCTGCGTCGACGCGAAGGGCTATACCGCTCCCGTCGTGACAATACTCCAGCCCCAAGCGTGACCCGTTTGGAACGTGCAGTTCCAGCCGTGCCACCGGCCACGTCTCGGGAAACCTGGGCGCGATCTTGATCGATTTGAAACCGGGCGCCGTCGCCGATATCCCGAATGTCCCGTGTAGCAGCACGTCCAGAAAACCGGCGGATGTTTCCCCGTACCACGCGGCACCGCCCGGGACCGTTTTTCCTGCGTATTTCTCCCATGTCCAGTACTCGTGGAAGGAGCCGGCCTTGCGTGCTGCCACCGCTTGCCGCTTCAAGTAATCGAATCCTTGATCGGGTCGCCCGTGCTCGTAGCATGCTTGCGCGACCGACGGCATGATCCCGCGCCCCCAGCCGCACCCGCCGTTGCAGTACACGCCAGGGGGATTCTGCGGTTTGTCTTCCACCCGCGCCGGCGGGATGTGGTAGGGGCCGGGAACGACGAACTCTTGCTTCGCCATGAAATCGAGGATAACCCCGGTCTGCGCGCCGTCCGCGATGCCAAACAAGATGGCGTAACCATTGGCATAGGTCGTGGTCATGTACTCCAAGCGGGGCTTTCGGCTTGCCCGGTCGATGCCAAACATATAACGGCCTTCCGGGCGCCAGAAGATCTTGTTCAGCCCTTCCTTGACCCGCGCCGCCCACGCGTCCGCCCACGCGGCATCATCGATGCCCCCGAGCTGGCGGGCCATGGTGGCGAACGCTTGCAACGCCCCGTGCAACAATACCTGGTCTTCGGCGCGCGCGGTCGAGTTGATGTCCTGGTCACCAGCCACGACCAGGTCTGATAAGACGCACGTTGTCTCGATCAAGCCATCGTGATCGATGTCATGATATTTTTCAAGATATTTGAGCGCGCGGCGGCAATGCCCGTACATCTCGATCAAGAACGGGAGATGCCCGTGTTCCCTCCACTGATCATACACCTGGAGGACGAAGAGATGATCACGCACGTAAATCCCGTACCGGATCTTCTCCGGATCCTTGTACGTGTCGGCAACGTGGTCAGCTATCGGCCGGGCCACGTATGGCTGCCATTTTTGCGGCCCCTCCGCGTCTTCCCAATCCGTTTGCCATTCCTTTTCCGGGATGTCATACACGCCCCCGCCGATTTCCCCGGTGGGTGCTTGATACGTGGCGAACAAGCGGATAGGCCATTCCGTGGACTCGTGAGGAAACAAGTAGCACGAGACCCGGTTGATCCAGTAGTTGTCGTACGGGTGCACCCAGCTGGGATACGCGGCGATCCCGGACACGGTCGGCACCAGGATGCCCGCCTTTTTTGTCATTCCCTTCCACAGCGCCCCGATCGCGAGCTCTGCTCCCTGGTTGATGTCCGGATCGGGTGTTTGGATGATGAAACGATACTCGTTGCCCACCCCCGAGGGTGGCGTCATCACGTTCGCGCCAGACCAGGAATTAGAAAAAACGAAGGCCGATGCACCGGGTATCCCGGTCGATGTCGAGCCCCGTGATGAAGGATCGCGAGTTACCACCTTTTTGCGGACCTTGGAAGGATTCTTTTTGAAGTTCGGCATACGAATTTCCCTCGATTGTAGCGTGTGCAAGTGGATGACTTGAATCTTTGGATGCCCGTGCAAAGTATTTTTTTCCCGCATCGATGCTTTTCACCATAGACCAGTGACTTTCTATGGAACAGAACACAGGAACGCCGGGTCGAGAGATCGAGCCGGCAAGCCCGGGAAAACAAACGATCACCTCGTATTTCAAGGTAAAAAAACAGCGGCTAGGCTGGATCGACCAGGGCCGCGGGTTCGTCGTGTTCTTACTGGTCTTCATCGAATTGATGCCGGAAGGCGTGAAAAATTTCAACCAGATCACGCGGTTTTTTTTCGCGCATCCAGCAACCGATGCACCGTATATTTCGGTGTATGATGCGGGAGTTTCCGCCTTTATGTTCGTGATTGGTTTGTTAATGTCAGTTTCTTTCAAAAAACGCTGCGAGCAAAAGGGAATCAGGAACGCGGTGCTCAACGCGGTCTTACGATGGGGATCCATTTTCGGGTTAGGCACGGGCATCGCCATCATCTCTTACGGGGATTTCGGGACTATGAAGGCCGTCGCGCCGGGCGTGAACATGTACGTCGTTTCATGGGACGTGATCAATGCCATTGGTTTCGTCGGATTGCTCGCCATCCCGTTCATGCTGCTCCCTCCGAGACATCGTTTCATCACCGCGTATGCAATGATGGCATTTTACCAGGCTATGATCTTCATGCCAGAAACGTATTGGCGTGCATACGCGATGGCAAGCGTGCATGGCGGCATCCTAGGAGGAATTTTCGTCATGACAGCCATCGTGCTCGTGGGCAGCTGCGTCGGAGAATATTTCGTGCTGAATGACCAGGTTTCAAGCCACGCCAAGGCTATCAAGCTTGCCTGGCTCGGCATCGCGAACCTGGCCATTGGTCTCGGTCTATGGCTTGTTCCCGGTGGCTTCCCGAACAAACGCCAGTCGACTATGGGTTGGGGGACGCTGAGCATGGCAATCGTCATTGGCGGGCTGCTCGGGTTTGTATACCAGTACAAGAACATCGTTGTGCACAAGATCATAAATGCCGTGAACAACTGTCGCCTAGCGCTGTTCAATGCTTTCGGGCAGAACTCGTTTTTCATGTACATCCTCACCTATGGATTCATAGGCATCATGGAGGTGATTGCCGATGCCGAGGGCTGGCTTCAGGTTCTTGCCTGGTTGGGATCGGTTGGCATGCTTTCCGTGATCGCGCTGCTCCTGTACAAGCGCCACGTGGTCATTTCGACTACCAAAATTGCCGTGGTCTTGTTCATCTTACTTGTCGTGCTCGCGCTGGTCTTGGTGCCAACGGGCATCATCGACGTGATCAAGAACATGTTTTGATCCCGCTTGCCTTGAAAATGAAAAAAGAAGATATTATATCTTTTGCGACGCGATGAATTTCTCGACTTCCTCGCGGGAATTCGCGGCCATGGGACCGAAGCTCGTGACCTTCAATGCACCGACCGCGTTGGCGAACCGGGCCGCGTCCTTGAGCGGCGCCTTCGCCAGGTACTCGACGACGAACGCCCCGCCGAAGCTGTCGCCGGCGCCCGTCGGATCCACCTCCTTGACCTTGAACGCGGGCACCTTGATGGTCTCCTTTTTCGTGAAGACCGTGCAGCCATCCTTCGCTTCCTTGAGTACGACGACCTCGGGACCCATCTTGAGCAGGTTCTCGCACGCTGCCTTGGCATCCTTGTCGCCCGTGAGTAACATAGCTTCCTCACCGCTGGGCAAGAGGATCTTGGTTTTTTTGATGACCGGCTGGACCATCTCGCGGATCTTGTCGAGTGGCATCATCTCGGCCCTGAGATTTGGGTCAAAACTGACGATGCCACCGTTCTTGATCGTGAGGTCGATGGCCTTCAAGACCGCGTCCTTCGACGTCGGCGAGATGGACATGGCCGAGCCCATGACATGGAAGTCCTTGACGCCCTTGAAATAAGCATCCTTCACGTCTGAGTCCTTGAGTTGGCCGGCAGCACCCGCGGCGAAGATGAATTTCCGCGAGCCGTCCTTGTTGTACTGGACAAAAGCGACGCCGGTCGTGAATCCATCGCGCGTGGCGATGGGCGAGCAATCGACGCCATCGGCCTTCATTTTCTCGACGACGACCTTGCCGAAATCATCGTTGCCGATCGTGCCAATGAAGCCGGTCGTGAGCTTTCGTGCCTTGGCCATGCGCGCGGCCGAATCGATGAAGATGCACGGGGCACCGCTGGGATACGGGCCCTTGTAGATGCCACCAACTTGTAAATGCGGGACGCCGACCTCGGCACGCATGATTTCGACGAGCATTTCACCAGCGCAGATGATATCTGGACACATGATGTTTGTCACCTGAAAAAACAAGATTGGATAAAAACGGGTTCACTCCTTCCCGCTGACCTTGACCAGGACCTTGATGCTGTTCTTCGCGTCCTTGTCGAGCATCTCGAAACCCTTTGCGCCATCATTAAGATCCACGATGTTCGTGATCATGGCATCGACGTTGACCTTGTTCTTGTAGATTGCATCGACCGTGTCGGTGACGTCGCGCCACGTGTACATGAGCGAGCCCATGATATTAAATTCACGGTCTTGCACCCAGGCCGCGTTGAAATGATTAACCTCGTCGCCGAAGACACCGAGAACCATGATGGTCCCACCTTTCCGAGTGATCTTGATGCACTCGTTCATGGACCCCTCGACGCCAACGCATTCAAAGGCGATGTCGACTCCTTCTTCACCCATGATCTGGGGATTTTTCGCGAGGTAATCCGCAACGCTCTTTTCCTTGGATAGATCCACCGTGTGCGTGGCACCTAGTTTCTTCGCGATTTCAAGGCGGTTCGGGAGGAAGTCAGCGGATATCAAGACATTTGCCCCGGCGAGCTTCGCGAACTGGAGGCAGCTAAGCCCGATGGTGCCTGCGCCGAGTATCACGACGTGATCGCCAACCTTGATACCAGAACGGCGGACCGCGTGCATACCGACGGCAAGCGGTTCCGTTAACGCGGCTTTCTTCATGCTCATATCCTTCGGGATCTTGACGACCTTGTTCGCAGGCGCGACGAACTTATCGGCCATCATTCCCTTGGTACGCTCGGTCATCTGGCAGCCCATAACTTTCAAGTTAAGACAGATGTTGTACAACCCTTTCCTGCAATTGTAGCACGTGCCACAGTTCAAGTTTGGCTCGAACGTGACCTTGTCACCAACCTTCAAGCCGAACTTCTCGGCACCTTTGCCGAGCTTCGAGATGATGCCGGAACCCTCGTGGCCGGGATATGCCGGCGTGGGGACGAACGGGTGCTTGCCCTTGTAGGCATGCACGTCTGACCCGCAGATGCCACAAAATGCGATGTCAACTTGAACCTCGTTTTCCGCAGGCTCGATCTCGGGGATGCTACCAATGACCACCTTGTACGGCTCGGGAACTTGCAATTGTCGCATCATTCCGCTCGCGGTGCCGCTCGGTGCTTCAGCAGTCTTCTTGCCCATGTTATCATGCCTCATGTAATGAGTATTTCGATAAAGACAAGACCGATCATGTCTGAACTCGATCTCACGTCATTTAAATTCGATCATACCTTTATCGCTTTTGATAGAATCCCTGGTGGTTCTAAAAAGTCGATCCCGATACTTGCCGTGCCAGTATGCCATAACTTTTCTTACCAGCAGCGTTCTTTCAATATCGAGAATGTATTCATGTCCAATTCTTGAATCGTTTCACGAGGATTGATGTAACGTGCTCAACATACGAAATCTCACGGTCTCCGTCGGCGACGGAAAATCGACCGACCGTAAAACTATCTTAAAAGACCTCTCGCTGCAAATAGAAGACGGGGAGGTCCACGTGATCTTCGGCCCCAATGGCTCAGGAAAAACGACCTTGGTCCAGACATTGTTGGGCTATCCAGGATATAATATCGAGGGAGGGAAGATCGAGTTCAACAACGTGGACATCACCAAGCTCGCCATCAATGAACGAGCAAATATGGGTCTTGGTGTCGTGTTCCAAAACCCTCCAGCCGTGCGCGGTGTAAAACTCAATGACATGGCAAATCTCGTCTTGAAAAAGAAATCAGCAGATGAAGTTCTTCCACAAACAGCGGATTGGGCGAAAAAATTGAACATGGCTGCGTTTCTCAAGCGGGACGTGAATGTTGGCTTTTCAGGGGGTGAAAAGAAGCGGGCCGAGGTCCTCCAGGTTTTGCTCCAGAACCCGCAATTCATCCTGCTCGACGAGCCGGACAGCGGCGTCGACGTGGAGAACGTCGAGATCATCGGCCGCTTGCTCAACAAGTTCTTGCAGCGCGACTTGAAACCGAATGCCCGCAAGAAATCCGCCGTCATCATCACGCATCTCGGGTATTTGCTCAATTTCGTGAAGACGGACCGGGCGCACGTGCTTTGCGACGGGCAATTCCTGTGTTCCGGCGACCCGAAGGAGATCTACGAGAATATCCTTAAGAATGGCTTCGACAAGTGCCAGAACTCGTGCTTGTTTTCCGTGCGCGAAGAGGCTGGTTGCGCCGAGAAGGAATAATCTAGAGGCGAAAAAGCAATGTCGATGCAAGACTTGAACCCGAACGATTTCAAGACCCAGGACCCGAATGCCCATGAAAAGGTGCAGTCCGTCAAGGAGCTCAGCGCTGAAATGAAGGAGAAGCTCGGGCGCATCGGTCTCATGCTTGCCGAGGAGACCGGCGCCGGCACCTACTTGCAGCGAGACCAGACCGCGAGCCTTTGCCATCAAAAGTCCCAGAGCGTCGAGGTCATGCCCATCAAGCAAGCCATAGCCAAGTACGCGTGGCTCAAGGATTATTACTGGAAGGCACTCGCGCCAGACACCGACAAGTTCACGAAAGATGCGGCGGCCCAGGACAGCGTCATCCAGGGATATTTCATCCGCGGGATGCCCGGCAAGGTCGAGCGGGCGCCCGTGCGGACGTGCCTCTACGTCGAATCGAAAGGTACGAGGCAAGTCGTGCACAACGTGATCATCGCCGAGGAAGGCAGCGAGATCAACATCGTCACGGGCTGCATGGCGCACGGGGGCATCGGCAGGGCCATGCACGAGGGCATATCGGAGTTTTACGTGAAGAAGAATGCCAAGATTACGTTCACCATGATCCACGAGTGGCAAGAGCAGATGGAAGTCCGGCCCCGGACAGCGATCATCCTCGAGGAAGGAGCAGCGTTCATCAACAATTACATCGCCTTGAAGCCCGTGAGCACGATCCAGTCGAATCCCATCGCTTATCTCAACGGCGACAACAGCCGGGTCATGTTCCAGACGATCCTCTACGGCCGGAAGGATTCCAAGATGGACCTTGGTTCCCGGGCTATATTGAAAGGAAAGAACACGTCGGCTGAGATAATCTCCCGCGTCATCACGACCGACAATTCAACTATCATCGCGCGGGGCTTGATATCCGGCGAAGGTGCTGGTTGCAAGGGACATCTTGAATGCCGTGGCTTGCTGCTATCAAACTTCTCCCGCATCGATTCGATCCCGGAGCTCGATGCGAAAAATCCCGACGTGAGCATCACGCACGAGGCCGCGGTCGGCAAGATATCCCAGGACGAGATCAACTATCTCATGGCCCGCGGGGCGAC
>JAUQYW010000080.1 GCA_030587525.1 Candidatus Sigynarchaeota archaeon
CGTTCAAGATCCGCCTCTACCCGACCGCGGATCAGGCTGCATTGCTTGCCAAGACGTTTGGTTGCAAGCGGTTCATCTGGAACGCGATGCTGGCCGAACGAATGGCATGGTACCGAGATCACGGCAAGAGCATCGGGAACCAGCGAAAAACCGAGAAGGAATGGAAAGTCTCGTTCCCGTTCTTGAAGGTTGTGGATGCCATCGCGCTGCAACAAGCACGCATCGACCTCGATCGTGCTTACGACAACTTCTTCACCGGCCGCGCCCGGTTTCCATTGTTCAAGTCCCGGAAAGGCAAGCAATCATACCGGACGATCAACGTGAACGACAACGTCAAGATCGATTTTCATCGTCGCTACCTAACATTGCCAAAAGTCGGCCCAGTTGCCTATCGGGACGACCGGGCATTCATGGAACGGGTGCGGAGCGTGACCATGTCGAGAACCAAGACCGGTCGATTTTTTGCATCCATTCTCGTGAAGCAAGAATGCAAGGTCGAACCGCTGGCTGCATTGCAAGAAAGCACGATAGCCGCGTTCGACATGAGCGCGATAGACTTCCTCGTCGGCGAGCATGGCCGCTGCGAGAATCCACGGTTTTACCGTTCAGGTGAACCGCGGCTCGTGCGGTTGCACCGCCGCGTGTCGCGCAAGGTGAAAGGATCGTCGAACCGGGACAAGGCACGGGTTCGATTGGCGCGGACCTACGAGAAAGTCGGGCACCGGCGCACCGATTGGCTCCAAAAAATCTCGACGATACTCGCGAACGAGCATGACGCGATCATCATCGAGGCCTTGAACGTTGCGGGCATGAAACGGTGGAACGGCGGTATCGCCAAGTCTGTCACGCTGGACTTCTCGTGGGGCGCATTTGTGCGCATGCTCGGATACAAGGTGGCGTGGCGTGGAAAACAGCTCGTCACGATAGACCGCTTTTACCCGTCGAGCAAGATGTGCTCGGCGTGCGGTGCCGTGAACAGCACGTTGACGCTTGCCGACCGGCATTGGACATGCCCGTCTTGCGGCGCGATGCACGACCGGGACGTGAACGCGGCGACCAACATCAAGCGCGAGGGCTTGCGCATCCTTTCGGAGAAAGGAATAAAGGTCATCAAACCAACACTACCGCTGGAACGGCGGGAATCAACGCTTCTGGAAACCCGGCAAGACCAGTCTCCACGATGGCACGGGTCGATGAAAGAAGAATCCACGTCCTTTAGGGCGTGGTAGTTCAATAGGTCAAACAATATAGTATATATCAAATCAAGACCTCGCGGCAAGAAAGCACATGGCCCAAGAAAACTTGTCTCCGCGCAAAATTGGCGAACTCATCGAGGATTTGCGGGAGGAACTGGAAGAAATCCGTATGGAAATCAACTTGCTCGATGGACGCTTGAACCGGGATCTCTCCCAAGAAGAATACAAGAACGAGAAAGAGCGGCTCAACACGTACATGAAGAACCTCATCTCGCGCATCACTGACCTCCAGAAATCCATCAGCAAGAAGGATCGAGACCTCGCCCGGGAAATCCGACAGCTCACGAATTACTTCCAGATCGAAGACAAGGGCAGCGACCAGTTCGTTATCTACCTCGCC
>JAUQYW010000087.1 GCA_030587525.1 Candidatus Sigynarchaeota archaeon
CCGGCCCCCAGGCAAAATGGGTACGGGTGGGTTCAGCATCAGCTTTCGTGCCGACGAGAATCTTTTTGGCGTGCTCGACCTCGACACGACCACGGATTGGCCGGGCGAGGACTTGTCGTCGAATTTCACGTCTATCTTCAGCCAATATTCGGGATATTCCTTGTTCAACCTCACAGATTACAATCAAGGAATCCGGCTGCTCAAGGAAGGGTATATTTACGGGTTCCTCGTCATTCCCGACAAGTTCGAGTACAATCTTACGCAGCGGCTGACCGCCGAGCTCGCGATCGTGGACGATGCGACCGACGCGGAGACCGCCGCAACCCTCACGGCTGCCCTTGAAATCACCATTGCCATCTTCAAGGTCGTGCACGGCATGATCCGCGACGAGATCTTTCCATTGGTCTACGGGGAATTTGCCCAGGAAAACTCACCACTCTTCAAGGCAGGGCCGCTCATCTTCGCCATCTTGATCTTCGGATCGGGCATCTTGCTGGCCTCGCAATGCATCGTGGGCGACGAGCCGCTGAGGCGAACGCTCCTCACGCCCGCGGCAAAGCTAGAAGTCATCCTCGCCAAGACAATAGCATATAGCTCGATTCACGCTGTGCAAGTCCAGCTGCTTATGTTCATCGCCATGATCTTTTTCCGCTTGCCAGTTTTCGGCGGATTCCACGTGTCCTTCATCTTACTGTTCATGGTCGCGTTTTGTGGCATCATGATCGGCATGTTCATCTCGGTCATCTCGAAAACGCGGCTGCAGGCGAACCAGATGTTCCTGCTTGTATTCATATTGTTCTTGCTCTCCTTGATCTTCGTGACCGAGCCCGCGATCAACGCTTGGATGCCCATGTACAACGGCGTCGATGGCTTCACGAGTTACGCGTTCAAGGGGTTTGATTTTTCCATGCAACCCTGGCCGATCATATCGTTATCGATCATGTCAGGCATATTCTTGACGCTGACGATCGTCTGCTTCCATTTCAAGAAGACGGTAGAATGATCTTCAATCGACCTTGCGGAGCGCTTGGTTGCATCGCTTACAGACGAGATTTCCACTGCTATCCTTGAGCTTGTCGAAGCATTTGGGATGGTACAAGGCGCTGCAGTCGAGATTCGGGCATTCGAGCATATATTCCTCGTCCTCGAACAACTCGTCGCAGACGGGGCAAGTCGCGGTGGCGAGCATGTCGACCCCGATCTCTTGCGGGGTGACGCGGGTGGCGAGATCGATCCCTTGCCGATTTTCCACGACATCCTGCTTCTTTTCTTGCAAGGGAAATTGAGGGGCAGAGACTCGTGGAGTATTTTGAGCATCCTCGCTCTTTTGGATTTGCGCGGCAGGAACCTTGAGCAAGTAAAAACAATGCGAGCAGCGGAACACGTTGGATGAGCCTGCTTTCTTGTCAGACAATGCCCATTGCGCTGCACAGTCAAGGTGCATCGGATAACCGCAATTGGGGCAGTGCCGGCCGCACACAGAAAAAGGCTGCTTGCAGATCATACAATCGCTTTTGAAGCATATCATGCACTTGTGGCGCTCGGACTCCGTCATCTTCTCGATCAGCGCCAGTTGAGCCGGCGTCATATCGGCCTCGGCTACCAGCTCGCCCGCGAGATCGGAAAGCAAGGGCTTCTTGGATTTCAAGTATTCCCGGGTCGATTCTGGTAGTATCTTGATGAATCCTTCGACCGATGGGATGAGATCCTTCCCATCCGTGACGTTCTTGTACTCGCCGTTTGTCTGGTTGGCCACGGCCTTGAGCATCCCGGAGGGATCCTCGGGGCCTATGGCGACCACGTCGATCTGGATGCCCAGTCCGTGCGCCAGTTTTGCCATCTGGAGGGGGTCCATGGCCGTGTTTCTGGAGAACCGGCCATCGGAGAGCAGGAGCATGCGGGATACCTTGCCCGAGATTTGCCGCAACATGTCCACGTGCATCTGGATCCCGAGGGCGATGGCAGCCCCGATATACGACACATTGCCGCTAATGTTGGCGTTGGCTATGCTTTCTTCCACTTGCAGGAACTCGTTCGTGAAAAAGAGCATTTTTTGCGCCCTTTCCCCGAACACGACCGTGCCGATCTTGTGCTGCGTGCTCGCAGCGAGCTTTTTCTTGGCGAAATGGATGAGCGCTTGCTTGCACGCGATGAATCTGTTTGGCGAGATATCCGTTCGCGCCATGGATCGGGAGATGTCGAGTATCACGACCGTGTCTTCGACGACTTCGCTGCTCATGGGGGCATCGTTCGGTTCGATTGATGTCTGGAAAATGTTGGAACGTGTATATGCTAGGTTCACGTACGAATCATTTAAAAATTCTCAATTTTAGAAAGAAGCAACACTTTTTCGCGGATAACGATGCCCTGGCTCGTGGAAATCAACGCTATAGCTTCATCGGGGAGGTCTTTGGCCAATCCAAATGAGTGCGAAAAAAGGAGGAGAAAAAAGAAGTGGGCATCATTACATCGTCGATCGGAAAATTTCCATGATTTCCATCTTCTCGATGCGCCTTAGCAAGATGAACATGCCCGCGAGACACACGACGAGTGCAAATCCGAACGATCCGAGCATGGTCGGCCACGGTAAATTAGTGATGTTCGTGATAGCTGCCAAGGGAACCTCTGTCAGCGCTGTCTGCTGGTACGTGTTGATGTACGACGATAGTATACCGATCAATGCGCCGGCTATCGAGGAAGAGAGCAAGATGATGACCGATTCTATGATGAAGAGATTTCTGGTTTGCTTGTTCTTGAGGCCCAGTGCCTTGAGGACGCCGATCTCTCTCTTGCGTTCCAACACCGTGCTGTAAACCGAGCTCATGAGGCCGAACAAGGCGACCATGACTGCAAATGATAAGATTGTTTGAAATAACAGTTGAACGGTCGACAAGCTCTGCATCATCATGTCAACCCGGGATTGTGCGTGTTCGACAATGAAACTGTACAACTCACCGTTGGATTTCGGAGTGTCCTGGTAGGTCCGGTCGATCTCGTTTCGCAGTGCATCGAGCGCGGTTGTCGATCGATCATCCACGTCGATGAATATCTTGCTGAGCGGGGCGTTCGTGTGATTCATGTCCATCCAATTCAAGTAATTTTCCTTCGAACACATGACACCCGCGTAAAAACTGGTGAGCTTTGCCTCGCGGAATTCCCAGAAGCCGGGCAACCCATCCGAAATGCCGATGATCGTGGCATTGACGATTCTCTTGAGGGAATTATCTATGTTGCTATAGAACGTGAGTCGCATGTTATCGTTAATACCGAGTTGCGCCGCTGAGGCGACGCTTTTCGATATGATCACGTTAGGTTCCGTCGGTTCTTGATTGAGCCGCTCAACTGTCGCGATGCCGCCGGTCACTTCCATGAGCTCCGGTGGCATCATTTCCGTGTAATTCTCGTCAATTCCCATCATGGCTCCCGTATACGTGTAATAATTGATGAGATCGCCGATCTGCACGTAATATCGATCGCTTTCGAAGAAACTGCTGAAATTCAGATCACCAACCCCTTGCTGGGAGAGTTGGAGCATTAACGCTGCCACGTCTATTGCATCCGTGTACGCTCCTGAAACACTCTTCACGTTCGGCATAAGGCTGATCTTGTTCATGAGATTTTCATCGACTTGGTTACTCCGGCTACTTGAGTAGACGACCATCGGGGAGCCATAATTCACAGTGATCTGGTATCGTTGGGCTACCTTCATGAGCTCGAGCGTCGTCCCAATGAAGAGGATAAACGCGAACGTCATAGAAAACATTAAGACCGTGCTCGTGTTGCGCCGGCGATACCTGTAGAGTGAGGTGCGGATGATTGGCGTTGTTCTTTTATTGAAAATGCGGAAAACGCTCAAGATCAAGCGTTCAAGGCCGGGGATGAACCCGAGGGAAACAAGCGTCAGCCCGAGCAAGAATGCAAGTTGCACGCCGATGAACGCAACGAGGATGACCGAAACCTCGCCGGTGAGCACGAGCTGGGGAATGAGGTAAAACACGAGCGAACCCGCGACAACAGCAGAAAGACCCCCGGCGATTAATTGGGTATTAATGCGGCCTTCCTTTTTCACCTTCCATCCCGTTTCCTGGTGCCGGTACGGGTTGATAGCCTGCACAATCTTCGTCGATGCAGCCTTGTAGGCGGGAAAGGCAGTAACAACCAAGGTGATGCCGATCCCGAGCGCTAATGACGTGAGGATGGTCGTCGGTTGCACGACAAGCTGGATCGGGTTCGTCCAGAGATGCAACCAATCGTACAAGATAGGAAGCGCAACTTGCGCGAAAAGACTACCCGCAACGATGCCAATGATAGAGCCGAAAAGCGACAGGAAAAAGCCCTGGTAGATCACAAGCTTGAACGGAAATGACCTCCGGCTGCCGACGACTCGGAAAATGCCAAACTCCCGGATCCGCTCCTCCACTGCCGTTGACAAGATGGAATTGATGAGAATAGCCGAGATCAAGCTTGAAATCACGGAGATGAAGACGAAGGCCACGCTCATAGCGACGTTCATCATCTCGGAGTTTTCAAGTTCCGTGAGCTTGAGCATTTGTACGCTAAAGTCATACCCGAGCACGAGCTGAATGCCTTCGGCGATGTGCCTCATCCGGTCTATCGTACCCGCGACGTTCCTTGAATCATAGATCATTTCACGATTTCGCAACAATGCAACAAAATAATTGACTTTTCCTTGTAGCATGAAGGTGGTTTGCACCCAGTGCAAGTTCGTGACGACCGTGTCAACTTCAACAAGCGAAAATTTTTGTTGCTGCTCGACGATGGCCATGACAGTCAGATTCACTACATTAAACGTGGCATAATGGATCGTGACCTGGTCGCTCACGTTCACGTGCAACGTGTCGCGGATGAATGGCGAGATGATGCAAAAACCATCAGGGATAGAACGGTCGAAATATGAACTATTTCCCACATATTTGAACCTGCCAAGTCCCCCTTGATGCTCGCCCTGCACATCAAGACCATAGAACGTGATGGTACGATCTGGCTTGTCAGCAGGGCCTGGATTTATCACGTCAGCAATTGGCATCAATAATAGCCTTGGATAGACGCTCTCAATTTCAGATATCGTGTCTAATTGACTTTGCACTATAGTCTGGTTCATGTACGGATTGAATCCAATATTGAGCTGTAAATTCTTCGTGATCATAAAATCCGCGGCACCGGCACTTGTTGCC
Source organism: Candidatus Sigynarchaeota archaeon (assembly GCA_030587525.1). Taxonomy (GTDB): domain Archaea; phylum Asgardarchaeota; class Lokiarchaeia; order Sigyniarchaeales; family Sigyniarchaeaceae; genus Sigyniarchaeum; species Sigyniarchaeum tengchongense. The sequence goes on from JAUQYW010000087.1 coordinate 5,196, forward strand.
GATGAATCGAGATAGCTGTACGCCAAGGAATCCGTTAGCACGCCAACGACTTGCATAACAAAAATCGAGAGCATGATTCCACCGATAGCAAAAAATGTCTTCGCCTTCTGGGTTTTCAAGTCCTTGAATGCATACACAAAATCATTCCAGTTATTGCGGAAGAATACCTTGATGTTTTTCGTTGAATTATGAGAGAGGATGCTCAATATATCGTCACCTTGTTCATTCCAAGTATTGGTCGTAGGATTTATTTGTAGTGGTCAGTTCGTCGTATAATATGCGATCTCGCTTCTTGAACTCTGCCAAGGCTCGCTCTTGCTTTTTCTTGTTGTATAATGATCCAAGCACGATCACGAGCGTGAGGCCGCCGCTCACACCAACATATGTAGCAATGAGTGCGGGCTTCTCGTCGATGGTCACTGTGAAACTATTACTGGTAACCGTTTGCCGTCGCAGGAAATAGAATTCCTTTTCGACGCTGCCCAGCACGTAGATGCCGACTCGCTTTGCTTGGAGCCCGTACCCGAACATGATCGCCTCGCCAGGTTCCAAGGTGATGTTCGCAGCTGATAATAAACCGAATATAACAGCGAATCCATCTTGTGCATAACCGAGATTATCCCCGACGTAGAATCCGTTCCGCAAGGACGAATCGAGCATTTCCATAAACCCGATGGGCAACGTTCCTGTATTCTGGATGACAACTATTACAACGATGAAGTCATCACGTGTAATATGAAACACTTCGGGCAATATCACGACTTGATCGATATCATCCCCGGTGCTCGTGCCCACGGTTTTTTGAATGGATAATTGCATAATACCAACTTGTACAGTTGTTGGTTGCACGTATCGCATAAGCGTGGCCATATCATTGCCATCGAGGTCGAATGACGGGACCAGGTATCCCTTGTAAGAAGTCTTGTTAAAGGATTTCTGGGCTGTCGAGTTTACCGCGATCGATAGGCTCGATCCCCCGCTCATGGTGAAATAGGGTGTGGATTCCAAAGCAATGGTTAGGGGTCCCGGGATCGTGGCTGAATGGGTTGCATTGATCGCGTACTGCACGGAAAATAGGTTATTGAGATCAGGGACGAACGACGTGTTCACGAGTCCCATTGATATGGACATTTCGATCACGTACGGACGGGACGATGCAGTCTTGTAATCAACCGGTGCATCGATATAGATATCGTTTCCCCTTATAGTGAAATCAGGCTCGCCGGCAATAATCGATGTCTGGTTGTCATACCGGACGGTAATCCCGGGAACTATTTCCGAATTCGGGATGAAAAACTCGAACCTGCCCGAGATACTGGCGCCCGCGGCGATGCTAGGTATCGTTAAATTCATGTAATTCCCGTTCAGCACGAAATCCCCGGCATCGCGGATAATGCCCGGCACGGGGATGGAAATCTCGACCCCCACCGCGGTCTTGTTTCCCCTATTCGTCACGTCGATCGTTAAGTTTTGAACGAATCCAGGTGTGCTAATGTATGTTGACGAGAGCCATTGATTGACAAGCAGCGAACTGGCATTCTGCGACCCTACATACAACGAATTCGAGCCCGTCTCGCGCACGGTGTAACCACGTGTGTCAGTATATGCAAATGATTGGCGAGGGACCTGGATGAGGGTCGTATTTCGTTGCAAGTAATTCATGTCGAAATTATCGATGGAAAGCAAGGTCGAAACGTTGTTATTGATGCGCAATTGCACCCGAACCGTGTTGTTCGGCCCGGACATGTAATGCGTGATGTTAATGGTCTGGTTCAACGTGTCATTCCGCCCATCGTAAATCCGGAACGTGCTGCTATTTAACGAACTTGTGGAATTGATCGAGATCGTGCTGCGGGTCAAATTATTCACGGGCACCCATTTCGCCGTGTTGTAATTGAAAATATAGAAGGTAGCTACGCCATTCTCCCAGATCGAAACGTTATTGTGACATTGATAACTAAAATCGATAGCCGCGATCTTGTTCTTGACCACGTTGCTTGTCTTGTTCGAGAACGTGAACTCAACGGTGACATTGTTGGTCCCACCAGTGAACTGCGAAGTGATGTCCCACGTCGTGCCGTCAAATACCTGGGCGTTCGTGTTATTATTCGTGGTTACAGGGGGCACTTGGGTTCCATTCTTGATGACCGATGTTGTGAAGTTAGAGCTCTCATTCGTGAAGGGTGTGTATAACCCGGTCAGGCTGGAATCGGAAATATCAATGAGAAGCGAATCTCCCGTATCGATATAATTATACGGATCGCCGGGATTGAGTTTCCCCGGAATTCCGGTCGGTAATTCGTGAGAATCAAGATAGCCATCCCCATTCGCGTCGTATGTATGGAGTAAACCTTCCACGATAAAATTCCCATTCCGATACGAGTTTATGTCTAGAAGTAAGTTTTCAATACCGTAATATGCACTTAGAAAATTCTCCATTGAAAAGAGGGAGGGTATGAAAAATGCTCGGACTTCATAATCGATGACTCCTGCATTGAAAATGCCTCCCAGTAGTTCTGTCAAATTCGCCGTGCCTTGCCCGATTTTTATTCCCCATGCTCGCGAACTGCCGACATTGGTCACGTTGAGGCGCAAGTTCACGGTTTCCTGGAATGGCTTGATTGCTTGGTCGACCACTTCTTGTACCAGTAAGTTTGGCTGCAGAGCATTTTTTTGCACCGTGTACTTCACGACCACGTTCGGGATCGGCTTGAGCAGTCCGGTCGGAACGTATGGAAGTCCCCTGAAACCGACGAGCGCAAGCGGGGATTCCACAAGCTCGAAATTGGTAATATTAATTATCAGGTCAAGTATGCTAGGATCTATGCCCACTTGTTCGAGTAATGTGTTTGTTCCATTCTCGGTTAAGTCGATGTTCGCATACAACTTCGACAAGGCTCCAGTCTTTTCCCAGTGCGTGGTAAAGAAGACATTGTCAATAACGAACTCCAGCGCGTCTAGGATGTCCCCAAGGTTGAAACCGGCCGATCCTATAAAACTTGATGCCAAGTAAATAGTGTCGAGAATCTCGTCATCGATGGTAAGATTCTTGCAATTGAACGTCCAATTCGTGACATTCCCCGATATCACGTTCACGTCGATCATGGTTGACAATATGCCCATCGGGTTCAAGCTCATCAAGGAATTCCACACGCTACCACTAGGCTCTAATTGTGCATCGATAGCAAGTCCCAATGCGGCCTTCAAATCGAAAATGTAGGTCTGCTGGCTGCTCACATAGTTAATGCCATCATCGGTGCCTTCATACTGGACGAAGATAAGATTCGTGCGCTGGGTTATCACTTGGCTCATCTCGCCCGTGAAATTGAGGCCCAAAAAATTAGCAACCTCCGTTGCATTGATGTTGAGCTGGGAAAGGATTCCAGATATGCCAGAATTTAGGTCGGCTCCGGCCAAATCGCCGCCATATGGATCGATGGATGCGAAGCCCGCGCTCAAATGATGGCCGGCTAAATAATAAGCACTCGTAATGCGGTCCACATCGAGGTTCTTGAAATACCCATCTTTCGGCAATTGCGACGTGAAGATATCCATGGAAAGGTCCCAATACGGGGTCACGCCATAGTAGGTGAAGGCCTTGGAGCTACTATCGACTTGTTCGAAGAATTCCACCTGAAACGCTTCTTGCAGCATCGAAATTGCCTTGGCACTTCTCCGGTCGACTTTATCTTGGGAGAGCGTCGTGTTGTAGGTCAAGTACACGAAAATGCCTTGGGTCGGCATTTGATACGCGACGAGCTCGTTAAACGGGACATAAACGTCGGTATAACCGGATGAATAGATGCCGTTCGACGTGAAG
>JAUQYW010000096.1 GCA_030587525.1 Candidatus Sigynarchaeota archaeon
TGGATTCATTAGCCAATAAAAGTTCGGGTTGCGCGTTGAATCCCAAAGTATCTTTTGCTCTATGGTCAAAGATGCGGGATATGATCTTGTACATGAAAGCAACGTTCCCGGAAATGGCATCCCGGATTTCCACGAGAAACTTCTTTCCTTTCTCGTTGATATGGTATCGTTTCTGCATCCGTCCCGCGTGTTCTTGTTTAGTTGAATCTATCAAGTGTTCGTGTTCCAGCTCATTCAAGAAACGATAAACTGTCGACCGTGGAATCGGATATTGTTTCTGGATCTCATACCCGGTCATTCCATCCTTCGCGTCCGAAATGGACCAGAGTATCAAAAAGAGTTGCTGTTTTTTGAAGATATCGTCGCTGGAGTTCTTTTCTTTATGCGGGGAAGATTGATCGGTTCCGGGGGAATCGTTCATAGGTTCATGCTCACTTTTTCTCGAATTTTAACTGGTCGATGACATTCACGGCATTCGCGACGCCGTCCTCTGATTTAATTTTCGACCCGAGTTCCGCCGCGCGATAGCGCATACCCTGGTCGTTTTCCGCCGCGTGAATGGCTTGCGCGAGCCGCTCAGCCGTTAGCTTGCTACGTGGGATGTATTTTGGCCCAGCACCAAGGTTCGAAACGAGCTGCGCCCAGAATGGTTGATCACCGTGGAACGGGATAACGATGGAAGGAGTCCCCCCGCGCAAGCCAGCGGCTGTCGTGCCGGCACCGCCATGGTGCACCACGGCTTTGACCCGCGGGAAGAGCCACGTATGCGGGACCGAGTCCAGCATCAAGACAGAGTCGGGAAGCTCCGACTTGCTTAAACCGCCCCATCCGGAATACATTATCGCACGATCCCCCGTCTGTTTCAATGCCTTTATAATTAAATTCGTGGTTTCCTCTGGTTTCCGGTTACTAATGCTTCCAAATCCGATATAAACCGGCGGGGAACCGCGCTCGATGAACTCGAGCAATTCCGGAGAAGGTTCGAGGTCATCCGGGGAGTCCAGGAACCAGAATCCCGTGACGTGTATGTTATTTCCCCAGTCGGCTGGTTTCGGGATGATCGATGGGCTAAGCCCGTAGATGATCGGCTTCGTATCCAGAGCCTCGGATTTGTATGGACCCATCATCGGAAATTTAGGAAGCCCAAGACCATCTTTTCGAACCACGCCATCAGTCGGACGGTAGGTCATCCAGAGCGCCTGGCGAGTGAGAGCGTGGGAAACGCTATACCCGCCAAAAGCGGACGGTATTTTTGGAAAAAGCACGCCCGGGAAGGTGTTCGTAGGAGTGAAGGGAATGTTATAAGCTTGCAAGAATGGAATCTCCAGCTTCTGCGCAATTGAATAGCCAACAAAGAGGCCGCTCACCCCGGCTAAGACCAAGTCCATCCCCTGGCAAGTAGCGAGCCCTCTTTCAACTAGCAACGCGGCGCCTTGCCTCATAAACTTGCCCATGAGAGCGAATGACTTGATGAGACTCCCGCCTTCCATTGCCGCTCGCATTTTTTCGCTCCGGATCATATCCTCCGTGTTTACTTCGACAGGCCAGAATTCTATGCCATTCGATTTCACGAATGATTCATGATTCATGGTGCTTAATAATCGCACTAAATGTCCTGCCTTGATCAATCCTTTCCCGAGAGCTACGTACGGTTGCACGTCGCCCCGGCTTCCGGGTGCAATAATGGCAATTTTCATGGAATTTATTCCTCATTCATGAATCAATAAGAAGACTAATGATCCCATATGGTAATAGTCCATAATTGGAATAATTATCGATGAGATATAAACTCCTAGAACGAAAAATTGCTGCTTTAATTGATTCAGCGTTTTAGAAAAACTCTGAAAGTGACATCTGCTTCTTGGTCCCGTTGAAGACCGTCGTCTCGACCCTGTCGGCAAGGATATCCATCTTTTGCTTCGTGTAATCGCTCAAGTGGTATTCCTTGACCATGTTCAGCGCCAGTTCCAGGTATTTCTTGATGCTCCCGGGCGACACGGTCAAGGCGAGGCTGGTATTGCCGCATTTACACTTGCCCTGGAGCGGCGGTCGCCGGTACTTGTTGTTGCACTTCGTGCAGCGGAACTGCTGCGTGGCGAAGGCACGCAAGTTGCCCATGATGTCGGGCGTGAAATGCGCGGCGATCACCCGCTTTGCCTGGTCCGCTGCGTCGACCGCCACGATTTTCTTGGCAAGGGCGAATTGGGCGATGATCTTGTCCTCCATGGACCCAAGCTCCTTGTAGGATGTCGTCTTAGGCCCCTCGTTGATGCTCGTTGTTGGATGCGTGAATCCGAAGCCCTCGTATTGCCCGGCCTTGCCGAGCCTGTTTTTCACGGTCTCGATATACTTGGAAACCTCCTTGGGATCG
>JAUQYW010000156.1 GCA_030587525.1 Candidatus Sigynarchaeota archaeon
TAGACAAGTTCTTTGAGAATATGATGAAACGATACAACAAGATCTTCGGACATGATATCTTCGATCCCTTGGCGGGTACCGGAAGGTTCGAATCGGAAGGGGATGAAGATCACGAACCGGACGCTGAAGAAGAATCTGAAAGTGAATTCGAAGAAGAAACCAAGGATAATAATAATGACAAAGTATCCAGAAAACCAAAAACAAGCAGCCGCAATTTCGGCTACGAGATCATCACGGGTAGCGATATAAAAGATCCGATCGTGAGAATCTTCGGAAATCCGGATGATTTTCCGGAGCTTAAAGGGCGCCTCGATGATTTCTTGAAAAATAGCCTCGGATCTTTCCTGGACCGGCAAGGCTTGCCATGCCCAACCGAGAAGCCCGGATTGGAGCCACCAAGCATCGATGCCGGTATTCAGGGCAAGAAAGAACCATTCTCCGAGACCTTCAAGGACAAGGACGGATACACGATCGTCAACATTGACGTGCCCGGCATCAAGGATAGCGAAATAACCGTGAATATCGACAAGGACAATCTGCTTGTCGAGGCAAAAAACGACAAGCACCACTATGCAAAAACCATTCCAATTGGGATAAAGGTAAGCGAAAAGGATATTCAATGGTACTTGAACAACGGCGTGCTCGAAATCAAGGTCGTGAAAAAAGCACCGTGAAAGGCACGCTGTATCAATTTTTTCTTATCACGTGGTGAAAAAACATGGCAACAGGAACAGGCTCAACACAAGGAAGCAGCGAAGTGAAACTCAGGGTCGGTCCAGCGTTGAAGAAGGACGCCGGACGAGGCATCGTTCGCCTCGACCCATTTGTCCAAAAGAAAATGGGATTGAACAACGGGGATGTTGTTTCGATATTATCGTTGTCTGGGAAGAAGACCGCGGCGAAAATCTGGCCGGGTTTACCAGAGGACGAGGGCCAAGCCGTGATACGCGTTGATGGTGCGATCCGGCGGAATGTTAGCGTGAGCATCGATGAATACGTGGTCGTGAAGGGGCCGATCCAGGTTAAACCGGCACAATCCGTCACGCTCGCCCCGATCGACGCCAGGCTCCGATCTGGAGTCACGTTACCGCCCTACGTTCTGGAGGGAATGGTGCTATCCAGGAGCGATATCTTGGCGATACCAGTCATGGGCGGCACCTTGAACGTCGCCGTGGTGAATTTCAAGCCGAACGCTGAAGCCGTGATCATCGATGCATCGACGCGTATCGAAATCACGGATAAGCCGGCGAGTGAGGTAAAGATGGGACCTCGTATCTCCTACGAGGACGTTGGAGGTCTCAAGGATGAAATCCAGAAGATTCGCGAGATGGTTGAATTACCCATCCGTCATCCGGAGATCTTTAGCCATCTCGGCATCGAAGCTCCAAAAGGAGTGCTTCTCTACGGTCCTCCAGGCACGGGTAAAACCTTACTGGCAAAAGCAGTTGCCAGCGAAACAGATGCACATTTCATCTTGTTAACTGGCCCTGAAATCATGTCAAAGTTTTATGGACAATCGGAGGAGCGTTTACGGGATATCTTCAAGGAAGCAGAGGATCAAGCACCAAGCATCATATTCATCGATGAAATCGACTCCATCGCGCCCAAACGCGAGGAGGTTACGGGAGAAGTCGAACGCCGGGTCGTTGCCCAGCTCTTGAGCCTGATGGATGGCATACAATCGAGAGGTAAGGTCATCGTCATAGCCGCGACGAACCGGCCAGATTCCATCGATCCCGCGCTCAGGAGACCAGGAAGATTCGACCGTGAAATCGAGATCGGGGTTCCTGATGTCCACGGGCGCAAGGAGATCCTCCAGATCCACTGCAGGGGCATGCCACTTGCCACCGATGTGGATATCGACTATTTCGCGTCGAAAACGCACGGGTTTGTCGGGGCAGATCTTGCTGCTCTTGGCAAGGAGGCCGCGATGCATGCTTTGCGACGATACCTGCCGAAGATCGAGATCGATAAGGACATCCCGCTTGAAATCTTGAAGGAGATGAAGGTCACCAAGGATGATTTCATGAATGCCTTGAACGAGATCGAACCGAGCGCCCTGCGCGAGGTCTTGATAACCACGCCCAAGGAAACATGGGACGATATCGGGGGTCTAGAGCAAGCAAAGCAAGAGCTCCGGGAGGTCGCGGAATGGCCGTTGAAATACCCAGAATTATTCGCCCACATGGATGCACATTTGCCCAAGGGCATCTTGATCTATGGCCCGCCAGGTACTGGCAAGACCCTCCTTGCAAAGGCTTTGGCCCACGAGACGGAAACAAATTTCATCTCCGTCAAAGGTCCCGAGTTCCTTTCCAAGTGGGTGGGCGAAAGCGAGCGCGCGGTCCGGGAGATCTTCAGGAAAGCCCGACAAGCGGCACCTTGCATCATTTTCTTTGATGAAATCGATGCTATCGCGCCGGTGCGAGGTGGTGATGCGGGAGATTCCCACGTGACCGAACGTATGATTTCCCAGCTCCTCACGGAGATCGATGGCTTGGAAGAGCTCAAGAACGTGCTGCTCATCGCTGCGACGAACCGGCCAGATATCATCGATCCGGCATTACTGCGGGCCGGCAGGTTCGGTAGGCACGTGCTTGTTCCGCTTCCGGATCTAGATGCCAGGAAAGCCATCTTGAAGATACATTTCAAGAACAAGCCATTAGCATCCGACGTGCATCTTGACCAATTGGCGGAAGAAACCGAAGGTATGACCGGCGCGGATATCCAAAGCCTTGCAGAAGAGGCGACGCTCCATGCGATACGGGAAGCGATCTTTGCAGGAAGCGTCAAGAAGGGTGATGAAAAATCGCTCAAGGCCGTGAAGATAACGGCGAAGAACATCGCAGATGCCATGATGAAGGCAAAGGGGATGTCCGATCGCGAGAAAAAGACATACTTGTCAAAGCCGGGAGCTATGGATCCGAAGGAATCACTGTATGGCTAAGCCATACTTTTTTATCCTCTTAATCGGGGAGTGAGATATTGTGGACAACGATGCATTTTTCGACCTCATGGGAAACGAGGTTCGCAGGAAGATCTTGAAAAATCTAGCTCAAGGTCCGATGTCAATTAGTGAACTGAACGAGCTAATCGACGTTTCCCGGCAAGCAATTTTAAAGCATTTAAAAGATATGGAAGAAAAAGGATTCATTGAAGCCCGTGAAGCTGACGAGCGAGTCAAGAAAACCGGGCCAAACCCGCAAAAATATACGCTCAAACAATTCTTTACAGTTCATTTTGATATGAACCCGAATACCCCACATCCCCGGATATTCACTCTGAATTTTGGTAATCCCTTTGAACAAGATGAGAATGCCCAGGAATTGCCACAATCAGCCACGAAAACCTCGATAAAAAGTTATATGGCTGATGTTGCAGCTATGAACAAAAAGCTCGAAGATATCTCGGCCTCGTACAAGGAAGTACTCGATAAAAAGAATACGGCCTTGCGGATGATAGCAAAAATCGTGGAACGAACCGTACCTGATGGCGAGGAGAGAGAGGTGATCAAGGTTCTCATGGAAAACCCCGAGAAAGCCGTCACAGGCTTTACGATTGAAGAAATCGCGATTCATCTCCGAACGAGACGTGATTTCATGAAATTCATCTTGGATAACTTGATCAAAATAGGAATTTTAAAACAAGAACAAACCGGACTATATGTATTGACTTAGAGCGCGATTAACGCAACTCTTTGCAATATGCTTATACTTGCATTTTTGATGGTTAATTAAGTCAAATAAAGGTTATTATATCGCAATGGCATGGATTGCCTAAGGATAATAAAAATATCTTGCCTAGTGTGAGCTATGCCACCAAACCCGACTGAAGGGAATGAGAATCCCGATCAACCGAAAAAAAAGAGTATCTTTAAACCGATGAAATCACGGGATAATGGCGAAGGCGCGCTTGAAAATGCCATGGGGGATTGGAAGAAGATCGGGGAAAAATTCAACACGCTTCGCAAGAACGTGAATCAAAACATAATAAACAACCTGGAAAAACTCGAAAACGTGCATTACCAGAATATTAAAAGCATGGATGCGGCCAAGCAAAAAATCGAGCAAGATTGGAGTGCTTTTATAGACGAAGTTCAAAAATCATTCGATGATCTCAAGAATGCAAATGAAAAAAACAAGGACCAGATCGTTCAAGATATGAACGTGAAGAAAGCCGAGATCAACGAAAAGATGAAGACGTGGGAAAAGAATTATCAAGAATGGTCGGTCAAGACCAGCAAGGGTGTGAAGGAGTCGATGAACGCGTGGAGCAGGGCAGGCTGGAAGCTTTATCTCTCGTTTCTCGTCGTGGTGATTCCGATCGTCATCATCATCGTCGTTCTTGTCAATGCATTTAAATGAAACGTTGTTGTGGTAGTCGCATGGCGGAGCAACCAGGACAATCTCAACAAAAGAGCGGGAACCAAAAAGTCACCCCGCTTGATGCTTTGAAAAAAGGGTTTGACGAGGTTAAGGTGAACGTTTCTACTTTTTTTTCCAAGATCTCACCTGTTAAAAAGCAAGAGGTAACATATCATCGTCGCTTGATATGCTGCAAGCTGAACGATGCCGCCAGGTTGCCACGTGCTATCGAGGATCTCAAACAAATCGGGTTCAAGGAGATCACGGAAAAAGAACTCTTTGGCCGGCGTGGTTCTCGGATCATGTTAGAATATCCGCTCGATGATAAAATCAATCGCTTGCATTTACGCGTTCACGCTATCGACATCACGTGTTATTTTTTAATACACAAGGAACCTATACCTTCCACTAACGTGAATAATCTCACGTTTCACGTTCGTGGCTTTTTCGACCGGGTTTCACGTCAATTTAACGAGTATATGTTAAATTGGAAGACCCCTACGGACAAGGTTTCAGTAAACTACCATGAGCGTGCTGAACTGAGCAATTATGAAGAGGGATGCTCCCTTTTCAGGGACCTCGTGAAGAATAAGAACATGGACCTCTACAATTCGCTTAATTTTTATCTTGATAATACCGATTTCCTCGCTTTTTCCTTAAAATTCGGTAACGTGAGTAATGTATTGCCCGCGGAACTATTGATCAATGATTTCAAGAAAAACAAAGAAAGTGATCAGTATATGGGATTATCCGAGAATGTCAGGACGATCCTCGAGATGTTGGGCTTCCGTAATATCAAGACTCTCCCGTTGAAGGAAAAACTCGGGTTTTTGAATATAGTCCCTGATCGGAAATCGGAGATCGAAAACATCATCGACATCTATCATTGCAAGGAAGGATTTCCTGATTACACGTTTTTTAGCATATTTTCGAAGCAACCACTTCAATTAGAGACCATTGCCAAGTTCGTGGAATACCAACATGTATTAGAGCGCGCCCACATCATCGTGATAATATGCGAGGATGCACCAGTTTCGGATTCACAAAAAGACACGAAGAAATTGCGGAAAAAAGATATCTACGCAAGTACGATCCGAACTGAAGAATTCTTGAATCTGTTGGAAAAGTTCTTGAGTGCTCCATTTTCCATCGAAAAACTTTTAAATTTGGTTGAAACTCGAGATTCCATCGACAAGGACTGCATAAAAGAACTTAATCGGGAGAAGACAGAAAATCAACAGCTTTCACGGGTCGTCCTTGGAGTCCTCGATTACTTGGAAAAAAATCCGGGATGGCATCATTCGAAGGAAATCACGCGCATAGTGCTCAAGAACCGAGATTTTTCAAACTTGAAGGAGGATAACATGGAACATATCCTTGATCTCTTAAGAAATCCTTTATTAGAACTTGTCATTTCGAAAAAAAATGGTAAAGAGCTAAAGGGCATCGAAAATAAAGAGGAGCTGCGACTCAAGTTAAGTAACATGAAAAGCGTGTTTAATAGCATAGACGTGTTTCATTGAAAAGATCGATCAAAAAGAAGGATTTAAAGAACCTCACAACCCCGAACTAAACCATCGTTTCCTGGTTACACGAGCTTCTCGACAGCATACGAATACGCGTTCTTGAATATGATGTTCCCGTTATAATCGTCGCTACCGTCATTAGAAGTCCACCGGGGGTGATTTTCCCGGAAAAGATAGCGCTCGGGATGCGGCATCATCCCGAAAATTCTCCCCGTCGGATCGCAGACGCCGGTGATGTCATCCGTCGTGTTCGACGTGTTGTAAGGAAATCGCCCCTTGGCAAATTCGCCATTCGGCAAGACGAATTTAAAGACGATCTGGTCGTTTTCAACGAGTCTCTTGAGCATTTTTTGATCCTTGAGAAGGAATTTTCCCTCGCCATGGGCAACCGGGAACTCGATGCAATCAATCCCTTTGGTATACACGCATCGGGACTTGTTCACGTTCTTGATCTTCACGTAGTTGCAGTAGAAGTGCCCGATGTCATTGAAGGTGAGCGTGGCTTGAATCTCGAATTTTCCATCGATTGCCGGCAACAAACCAGCTTTTACAAGCGTTTGGAAACCATTGCATATGCCGATGATTAAATTTTGGCGAGCGAATTCAAAAACGCGCTCTCGCAATAGAAAAACGAGCTTGTTTGCGCCGACCTTGCCAGAAGCAATGTCATCACCATAGCTGAAGCCACCGGGCAGCGCAAGCAGCTGATAATCCTCGAGCTTCTTCGTGCCTCGTAGCAGCTCGTTAATATGCGATTGCGTGACGTCGAAGCCAGCCGTGCGAAGCGCCAACGCGGTTTCCACCTGGCAATTCGTGCCGGGAAACACGAGGACAAGTGCTTTGGGGGTTTTCATATTTTTTGCCTCCGATTAAAATTCCTTGACAAGGTTGTGCTCAAAGTCGAGGGGGTTCTGCCAAGCCTTCTTCAATTTCAGCACCTCCGAGTTCAAGATGATATCGCCCTTCAACCCCTTGATTTCCAGGGATTTCACGCTCGTAACCTCCCCGATTCGTGCATATATGCTACCAGCAAGGAGTTTTTCGAACTTGCTCTCCTTGCCTTTCTGAACTTCAACTATGATGCGACCATTCGATTCCGAGAACAGGATCAGGTCGTCTCGACGGCATGTATCCCCCGTAGGAACCTTGGAAAGATCGATCTTGGCTCCCAATTCCCCGGAAAAGCAAGTCTCGGCGAGGGCAACCCCGATACCACCTTCGGAGCAATCATGTGCCGTCACAACAAGGTCATCCAGCATTGCTTGATGGAGTTTCTTGTAAGCTTCCTTGAACGTTGCTGGATCAACGCGGGGTACGATGTTGTTAGCATCTAGCTTTCCCAGCACTTCGAGATAATGCGAACCGCCAAGCTCGTCAGCCGTTGTCCCGATGATGTAGATTGCATTTCCCGCCTTTTTCAAGTAGGAGGTCTTTGCTTTCCGGATGTCGTCGCATTTTCCTATCGCAGAGATGAGTAACGTGGCCGGAATGGAAATGATCCCTGCATCGGTCTTGTATTCATTGTTCAAGCTGTCCTTCCCGGATATAAACGGCGTTCCGAAGGGGATGGAAATGTCCTTGCAAGCTTGGCAAGCAAGAACCAGCTTGCCCATTTGCACGGGGTCCCGGGGGTTACCCCAACAGAAATTGTCGAGCAACGCAAGATGTTCGGGATCTGCACCACAACAAATGGCATTCCTTATTGCTTCATCGATACCCGATGCAGCCATCCAATACGGGTCGATATCCCCGAATTTCGGGTTCATTCCGTTGGATATCACCAGACCCTCGTACGATGCCTCGTCCGGTTTTATGACCGCACCATCCCCCGGGCCATCTTTTTTCACGCCTTGCAGGGGTTTTATCACGGTATTGCCTTGAACCTCGGAATCATACAGGCGAACGACCCATTCCTTGCTGCAGACGTTCCAACTTCCCAGTATTTTCGCGAGGATATCCTCAAGGTTTTTAGGTGCTGGGAAATCTTTTTTCATCGCTTTTATTTCATGCCAGGTGGCATTGTTTGACGCCTTCGGGATCCCCCCATGCAGGAAGTCGATGTCGATCTCCCCCACGACCACGTCCTTGTATTTCAAGGTCAACTTCTTGTCGCCGGTGATCTGGCCGATTTTATAGACCCCGACATCCTCCGCTTCAAACACACGCTTGAATTCTTCATATTTCTCAGGTGGTACCGAAAATGCTTGTCGTTCCTGGGATTCCGATATCCAGATTTCCCACGGGAGAAGGCCTTGATATTTCAGCGGTACCTGGTCAAGTTGTATGATGCAACCGAGCCCCTCTGCCATTTCACCGAACGCTGATGAGAGCCCGCCACCACCGCAATCTTGAACGAAATTGTACAAGCCCTTGTCCCTCGCCTTGAACATTGCCTCCATGAACATTTGCTCCGTGATCGGGTCACCGATCTGCACGGGGTTTGATGTGGTATACTTGTCCATCTCGAGCGAAGCAAACGTCACTCCGTGGATGCCATCCCTCCCGGTTTTGCCACCGACAAACACGAGATAATCTTTCACTTGTGGCTTCTTGTCCTCGGAAGGTTTGCCCATGATGGTGCGAGGAATGATGCCAACGGTGCCGCAAAACACGAGAGGATTTCCAAGATACCGCTTGTCATAATAAATAGAGCCGTTAACCGTCGGGATGCCCATAGGATTGCCATATCCCCGGACCCCAGCAACCACGCCTTCCATAATCTTTCGCGGATGGATAACTCCCTCGGGAACCAATTTTTCTGGAAAATCGGGTTCTGCAAAGCAGAAAATATCCGTGTCTGCTACCGGTTTTGCCCCCATGCCCGCGGCTAAAACGTCTCGTATCACGCCACCAATGCCAGTCGCAGCACCACCGTATGGCTCCTTGGCAGATGGATGGTTGTGCGTCTCTGCCTTGAAACACGCATTGAATTTATCGTTGAATTTTATGATTCCCGCGTTGTCCTTGAATACTGAAACACAGATGTTTTTTTTACCCGAATTTTGAATGATGGTTTGGGTCGCGCTGAATATCGTTGACTTGATCACGTTATCGATGGTTTCCGTTTTCTTCGCGTTTCCATCGACTTTTTCAAGAATAACCTTCCCCTTCAACGTCTTGTGAACGCAGTGCTCGCTCCATGTTTGAGCAAAGGTTTCCATCTCGATATCGCGAGGTTCACGCCCAATTTTGCGGTAATACTCTTGGATTTTTTTCATTTCCTCCAGGTTCAGGGCTAATAACCCTTTTTTCGATATCTCGATCAATTCCGCGTCATTGGCCTTGAGAAGCGGGATTTCTTGAACCAGCTCTGCCGGGTCTACTTCCTTGGAAATATTGTAATCGGGCAATTGAACCCCGCTTTTTGAGGAGAATGCAAATTCCACGATCGGGTTATGCAATGCTTTCGCGATCCCATCGATAATCTTCTTCTGGTCATTCCAGATCACGTGCACGTTGAATGCATGGAAGAAATCGCCGTTCGCGGCGTTGATTTTTAGGCCTAAATCCTTGACCGCAATCGACGCTGTGTGGCCGACATTGTCAGTCACGCCTGGCTTATACCCCGTGGTGATTGCAAAGGTGAAGTCCTTCCAAGGTAACTCATCGATCGTGAATTCTTCCACGACGGGATCAATGAATAATGACCTGGCCATCGTCTCCAGGTCCGCATTAGATACCTCGGCGTCGATATAGTATCCTGTGACGAGTTTCACGCGCGAGATAGGCGCTGAAAATTGCCGGGCGAAGTTATCTTTGACACTCGTTTCTTTGCTTGTCATTCCCTTTGCTGATGTGAAAATGAAGATTTTATGACTCATGGAATCGGCCTTTCTAGCATGCTTGGTGATCATTTACTTGATGTATCCAAGTTCCTTCAATTTATTCTCGATTCTTGAAACGGGGTGTTTATCCTCGGAGATGGTCGTGTAATCGAATTTTTGTCCAGTGACGAGTTCATAATTTTTGATATATTTCATGCAGAGCGAGATCTTCACGGCATCATCAACGATAGGAATGGGCCCATCACCCGTGAAATTTTTTTCCTTGCGAAGCCAATCACGCACGAATTCCTTGTCAAGAACATCCGGATCCCTTCCCGCAGTAAATAGCGGCTCGTATGTCTTTGCCATCCAGAACCGGCTTGAATCCGGGGTGTGGATCTCGTCGATGATCGTGACGTTCCCTTTCTGGTCCAACCCGAACTCGTATTTCGTGTCAACGAGAATCAAACCGTTTTTCTTAGCGATCTCGGTTCCCTTCTTGAATAACTTGTGCGTGTATTCCTCGACTTGCAAGTAAATATCTTTCGGTACGATTTCCTTGGAAAGAATCATTTCCCGGGAAATCTCCTCATCATGTGTTCCTTTCTCCGCTTTCGTGCTTGGAGTTATGACAGGTTCGTCAAGCTGTTGATTCTTCACGAGGTTAGGAGGAAAATTAATTCCGGAGATTGATTTCTTCGGGTCTTTTTCGTAGGCACGCCAAGCAGATCCTGTAATGTACCCGCGGATCACCATCTCGACAGCGAGCGGCTTGCATTCCTTCGTGATCATAACGTTCGGATCGGGCACGGTAAGCACGTGGTTCGGAACCAATTTCTTGGTTTTTTCAAACCAGAATGCCGTGGTCATATTAAGCACTTGACCTTTAAAGGGTATGGTCGTGATGATGCGATCAAAAGCGGAGAGCCTGTCTGTCGCGATTATGATACGTTTATCCTTCGAAATATAGTTATCACGTACCTTTCCTTGATAAAAGCCCTCAAAGTAGTTTTTAAAGTTGGTTTCGTGAATAAGGAAATCTTTTTGCAAGATTAGCTTGATTTTCGCGTCGATATCCATGCAATCACCTTGAAAATCGAAATGTAATGATCCTATATCACGGGCAACGACAATGCTGGACTATTTTATTAGTTTATAATAAATTTCTCAGTATCAAGGTCGACCACGACCGTACATAAAGCAAGTTGTTAACAATTTAATATTCTTGTATGCCCGGTACGTTCAACAATCTTTATCTAAAGCGGTTTAGATGTACAGCTTAAGGCAAAGTGCGTGGAAGTATTTTCGTCATCAAAACCCCTTTAATCTACAATAATACCGGGCGACAATGCGTACGCGCAAAGATTATAAATATTGATTTTGATGTTCAACTAGAAAATAATAAACAAAATGGAACGTGAATCACATGGAAAAATCATCCCTCGTACATGACATCGTCCAAGAAACACAATTTAAGGCAATCAGGGTCAACAAGAAACAGACCGTCGCAGAATTATTGAAAGATTTGAACCTTGAAGATGCGTTCCTGGCCGTTCTCGTTGATGGCGTTAAAGCAGATTTAAATGATGAAATAAACGAGAACCAAAAGATCATAATTTTGCCGAAGATTGCCGGTGGTTAAACCCAATCTTTAAATTTCTCCCTCTTTTTTACTTTCCTAGCGTGAACATCCGTGCGGATTATTTTCCTAGGTACTGCAGCTACCATTAGCTCTGCAAAAGCTCGCTTGCAAAGCATATTGTTCCAGCTCGACGACGGCGAGCTTATACTATTCGACACGGGGGAGGATGTCCAGCGAGCATTCGAAGATGCAAGAATCAAGATGAACAAACCCCTTACGATATTCATAACGCATTTACATGGAGATCACGTCATTGGTCTTCCAGGATTGCTCTTCAGGCTTGGCTTGTTGAACCGCACAAAAGATGTCGAGATTTTTGGCCCTCATGGCTTGTTCTTTTACCTTTTAGCTCATCGAATCACGGTTGGATTGGTCACTGACTATAAGATAATTGTGAAAGAGATTGACGTCACGAACAAAATGCTCCTGGAATATCCACCAATGAACAGGGAATCCTCGTTAGAAGATCTAGAAAAGAATACCAAGAAGGAAATGATCACGGATGGCTTAATCAAGGAATCCAAGAATTATTCAGTTATCGCCTTGAATGCCGACCACACGACAAATCAAAGCTTTTCATTCATATATAAGGAACATCCTCGTGCGGGAAGATTTGACCCGGAACGAGCAATCGCTTTAAATATACCGCGCGGTCACCTATGGGGTAAAATGCAAGATGGCCAAACCATTACCATGAAAGACGGTCGTACCATAGATCCTTTCAAGGAGGGGGTTGTAGGTCCTCCACGTAAAGGCCGCTCGATCATTCTATCTGGAGATACGAGACCTTCTATCGAGATTTCGAACTATATCAAGAGTAACCCTATCGATGTCTTGATACATGAAGCGACATACACGGATGAGTTCAAGGCCATGGCAATAGAACGAAAGCATTCAACGATTGGCGAAGCTTGTGCAATTGCGAAG
>JAUQYW010000159.1 GCA_030587525.1 Candidatus Sigynarchaeota archaeon
ACGAAAGGCGAACCGTGCTCCATCCAGGTGCTCAAGAAAACTATTTTCGTGGAAGTGACCGACCCAGAAAAAATAAAGCTCTTCCGGTCGTTCGATCTCGCTTTTCTCGGGGTTGTAGAGAAGGAAGGACGCTTGTTCTTGGAAATCCGGATCTCCGTTATGAAGGTTAACGACCTGGTCATCGTCGGGATTCCCGGTGAGCCCTTCGGAGAGTTCGGTGTAGAGATCAAGAGTACCATACAAACGCAAAATCAAAAATGGCTACCCGTGCTCCTCGAATTGACCGATGGCGCCATCGCATACATCACGACGCGGGATTCCTACAACAACGGCAAGGGTTATGAGGCTTCGTTGGCTGGTTCCCCTGAAACAGGCTACGAGATCGTGAAAGCCATCGAAATCTTGGTCAAGGATTTGAAATGACTTCCCTGGATTCATGATGTGCCCGTTCATGGTCCAGATTCGTTCCCGGGGATATTCAGAATACCAAGGTCTTTTTTTTAAATCGCCACCAGTTTTTCCCTTCTATGAATCAACGAACAAATCGTGCCTTGAAAACTGGAATAATCCTCGCGTGT
The DNA here is from genome assembly GCA_030587525.1 of Candidatus Sigynarchaeota archaeon. GTDB lineage: Archaea > Asgardarchaeota > Lokiarchaeia > Sigyniarchaeales > Sigyniarchaeaceae > Sigyniarchaeum > Sigyniarchaeum tengchongense. The sequence continues at coordinate 579 of JAUQYW010000159.1, forward strand.
TTCGCAGCCGCGGGCGTGTACATGGTTTTTACCGTCGATTCCAACGCGGCAGCGGCCATCGTGTATCCCCGGTTCGGTTGCCCGCTGCGTGGCCCTTTTTCACCAGGCCCTGGCATGAACACGTCAGACTACTTGGACGAGACGCTCACCGTTTGGGTTGCACCAGATCCTGCCGAGAATCCAATTCCTTTGCAATGGTTGGATAAAAGCAACTGGAACGTGGCCCTCGTTCCCGCCGTCATACCCAACGCGAGCTGCATCTCGCTTCTCGTCGAAAGTGTTGCAACTGGAATGAATAGCATGGTTCTCTTCGGTGGAACCATGGACGTCAACCCAATCGCGCCTACTGCATTGGGCATCACGTGCAAGGTACCAGCAGATATCGTCCCGGTTACTTTTCACCTTGCAATCGGTTTCAAAACAGCAATAACTCCCCCCTTGCAGCAGAACGGCGACATTGATCTTGTCCCGAGGCTCAACTCATGGCGAGGCCTGGCTGGCTCTGCATCAGCGAACTGGCTGACAGGGAACCGGCCGTTCGTGATCACGGAGCGTAACGCTGTTTCCATCCCCTGGATCCGCGACGCTCGCTCATCGGACGATTTCAAGGAGTTCGGGGGAAAATCGGTAAAACCCTTCACGATCATGCACGTTACCGACACGCATTACCACACGGGCGCGGAATGGCTCGTAAACGATGCACTTTGGGAAAATGATTCGGATGTCATAGCGCCTGACGTTATCTTGCTAACAGGGGATCTGATGGAAAACCCGGGAGATGAACTCACGGGCAGTGCTTCGCAATACAATCTTGCATTCAATCACTTGTCCGCGTTGCACACCCCTATCGTTATGGTGTCCGGCAATCACGACAATCGAAATCTCGGGCTGTGGAAAATCTTTTTCGGGCCGCTCTTTTCGTCGACCAGATTTGACGACGTGAAGGTTGTCGCGTTCGACAGCTCTTTACCGATAGGAAGTGGTGTCCTCAACTGGATAGACCAAGAATCGAGGTCCGTCGTGCCTAATGGCCCTACATTCTTGATGTGCCACTACAATATCGATCCATCATATCTCCAAAGCGCGTGGGTAGGAGTTAGCGAGATGATGATCACAAAAAATATGACGGCTATCTTCGTTGGCCACACGCACGGCGATCTCGTCGGTGGCGTGGCGAGATTGCGTGATGCCCTGGTCAACAACGCGGGTGCATTGATCGACGGTAGCGAACATGAAATCATACATGTGCTCGAAGGTGCCCTGGAAACGACCAATCAGACCACGACCTATTTGGACCCGATTCGAGAGCCCCAGATTCTCATGACGCGGGCCGCAAAAGATGGTTATAATATCACATCTGTCAACAATTTTACCAGTGCACAGCTTCGGTACGCCGGATATCGGATCGTCACGATTAAGCAGAACCTTGCGTCGAACTACACCTATGACCTCGACGGGGATAGTGTCCGCGAACCGCAAGTAAGCTATCCAAGTGGTCTCTTCCGCGTGGCTCGCTCGATAAATGCCACTGGTATGACATGGGTCCTGAACAACACAGGAAATGAGCACCTACCCGCCGCGCGTGCGACGTTTCTTTTACCGAATCCCCCGGAAGGCCAGCATTGGGACCTGATCCCGGGTAACTTGACGAGTGCATATATCCGTGCCCGGGTTACGAATGGTACGCACTGGTGGATCGATGCCCGCGTGCCCTCGCCTGCCAGGAGAGTCGTAACGCTCAAGATCGAGGCGCAAGCATAGAGGCGATCATAATGCAAACTACAAAATCGATCAACGTGCAGAAAGTTCTCGCGTGGACCATTATCTTGATCGCCGTCGTTGAATGGCTCCCGTTTTTCCTGGAAATCATGCTGAATTTCATCAACATGGAACTCGATGAACTGCCATATGAGGACGTCCCGTTGATTCTTGCTCCGTTGCTTTCACCCATCGTGATTGTCGTGTTCTCCATCATCGGATGGAAGCACCACGACGGGCTCAAGAAATTCTCCTCCGTGGCATCGATCGTCGCCTTGGTCTTGGGCGCCGGTCTGACCTGGTTGTGTTTTTCGGCATATTACCAGTTTTACAGCATCTTCGCGGCGGACCTTTCATCACTAGATATCGCCGGCAGCGGGGTTGGGATGCTCGATTACCTCACGCCGGCGCCGAGACCGCTCCTCTATTGGACCAATGCTTTCACGTTCTACGTCCTCGTGCCCGTACTTTTCAACGTGGGCACGGGCGGTACTAGCCGCATCCAATACTCGCACGAGCTCAACCTCGGCACCATGGTCGCCGCGGCATACATGTTCTTGCGTCCCGGCAGCTTCGTGGGTACCATGCTCCGGTTTGCCATCGCGCTGCTCGTCGCGGGCACGATATGGTGCATTGCGATGATCAACAAAAAAACGGGAGATCCCGAGATCGCACGCGAGCCCGTCTATTTCATCGACAGCGATGCCATTCCCAAGGGATCCGAGCACGGCATCGCCTTGATCCTCGGATTTTCACTGTTGAACTTCGCCATGTCCGCGAATGGCTTGCTGATCAACACGTGGACGTGGTTGTTTCTCGTGGCCTCGACTATGATTGCCGAGGTAGTGATCCTCAAGAAAAAGCTCGTCTCGGTAGTGCCAGGCATTGTTACCTTCGCATCCCTCATAGCGGTCGAATGCATCGTGATATGGGCGGATATCAATGCCGTCTTACTCGGTGTGGAGCCGTGGCTACAAGGTCTTGGCTTGTTCCTACTCGGGCTGCTGTTTCCGACTTGCCTACCGCTTTTTTCAAAGAAGCGAACCAACCGCTACCTGATCCATCCGGCCCGAATATTCTTTTTCAACATGATAGCAGCCGTCGCCTTGATTCTCCCGATACTCATCATCACCACGCTTCCGCCTCTCACCACGTTGATCGGCATATTGTTGGTATCCGTAGTTAGTGGCTTCGCGTTGGTCGCGCTGCTGGTCCCGTACTACAAGAAGAAATAAATTTCCTTATATTTTTCCTGTTCAAGTCTTTGCGACGCCAACCAGTTCCTGCTCCACCAGCGACCGCACCTGCCGCCCGGTCTTTGCCGTGTCCCAGCCAAGCTTCTCGCACAGGGCCTTGAAGGTCATCTCCTCATCAAGATGGCAGAGAACCTTGTACCCGTCCATGTTCACAAGGCCCAACAAGAAGGCTGTTCGCAAGCCCTCGTTGTTGATTTTTTTCGGGAGCAGCACGGTTGATTCATCGAGCCGAACTTCTCGAAGGTCGACTTTTCGCCAAAGCCCGATTTTCTTCATCTTTGCTGGCTCATGTCTCGCCAGAGAACCGCGATCCCCGAGAACGAGCTTTTCGATCAAGTCGACAACCAATTCAGCGCCTTTTTTGTTGATGTGCAAGAAATCGCAATGCAACTGGAATCCCCACATTTTCGCGAGTCGTGCAAAGCTCACGCCGTGGTAATGGAGGAGAATCTGCACCCATTGGATCCAGAAATACGAAGCATACGTGTATCGTGGCGTGGAAGGATGTTCCTTCAAGTACGCGGTCATCGTTTCGCAAAGGGGGAGATATTCGATGCCCATCTGGGCAGCAATCTCCTTGATCACGCGGCTGTAGTGCTGGCCGGCCTTGAAGGCAGCATCGTTGATGTCCTCGCCGATCGTGGGCAGCGAGAGCACGGCGATCTTGGCCTTGGACAAGTCTTTCAGCGTGGAAATGATTTCTTCCAGGTTTTTTCGGAAAAATTGCTCCGTCGGCTTTTCCGGCAGCTTCTGCATCTTGATGTACCGTTTCTCGTTTGCCGGGTTCAGCGTGGCATTCACGTCGTTGGTTCCGATGAGGATCGTGACATAGTCCGGGTTGCACGCGATGATGTCATCGAGCCGCTGCAACACATTCCATGCCAGGTTTGAATTGATGCCGGCGTTGATGATGTCCATGACCTTGCCGTCCTTCTGCAACCGTTTCCCGAGCATACTAATATAATTTGCGCTGACGTTCCCGTGGGTCAAGCTATCGCCGATGACAACGACTCGCTTGCGGCCAGGGCACGTGATCTCTTTC
>JAUQYW010000213.1 GCA_030587525.1 Candidatus Sigynarchaeota archaeon
AAGAATTCGTCATCGGTGAAGGGTCCGCGTACTTCAGCAACGATGAAAAGAACTGGAAGCGGCTGCTCGAAGAATCTGGCTACGAGGCAATGGTCAAGGAGTTAGACGAAAAACACGGGATCAAGACAACGATCGTGAACCTGGAAACTGCTAGCAGGGAGGAATATGCGTGGAAATACGGCGTGCTGAAGCTCCCCTCCTTATGCAAGACCCATGCTTACATCAACGTCGCGAAGATGAAGACGCACCTCCACACGATGGTCACGCTCGTCACGAAGAACCAGAAAGGCCTGCTCTTGCTTGCAGATAAGAAGGCATTCCACCTCAGCAAGAAATATGGCAATTTGCACGAGAATATCAAGGAATTGGGCAGTATCATGAAGCCCGAGCTCGCGATCATTGATGCAACGCGTGCTCTCGAAGGATCCGGCCCGACCCAAGACCCGATCTCGACCATGTTCGCGCCGGGACAGACCAAGGTACGGCGGCTCAAGATCTGCATCGGCGGCATGGATATGACCGAGGTCGACAACGCAGCGTGCCAGATCATGGGCATCCCTGTCGATGAGGTGAAACACTTGGCTAAAGTCAAGATATCGGTGGCGAAGGGAAGCCAGCCCCTCATCCCCGCGAGTCCCCCGTTTGCGAGGCCGAAGATCGAGATCCAGATGACCGAGAAGTTCTATCGCCACGTGTTCGAAGAAGCATGCACTGGCTGTCAAATGGGCATGTCTCGGATGTTGAGAAAAATCATGGCCCTTCCCGAGCTGAGGGAACGCTTCTTGAAGTTCCAGACCCGCCACGGCCGCATCGACCTCATCCTCGGCAACGTGCAAAAAGAGAAGGTTGACGAGATAGCGAAGAAGGGAGGAAAGCTCGTGTTCTTCGGGAATTGCACCAAGAAACTGTCCGAGCTCTTTAGTGGCAGCATACACGTGCCAGGTTGCTCGCCTGACCACAACGATGCCATCCATATCTTGCTCGACTTGAATGCTTAAACGCTTAATTCAGAACGACAGGAAAGGGAAAAGATATGAACAAATCGATCGTATCTCTCGTCAAGTACGAGAAATCGCTGGAATCCGTTCGCAAGGTTATCGACCAAGCAAAGGGATTTGAAAAGTTAAAGCCTGGATTCAAAGTTTTCATCAAGCCTAACATCGTGTGTTGGTTTCGAGGCGTCGAATTTCCAAAATGGGGCGTGATAACGACGTCCCGCGTCATGGAAGACCTCGTGGTTTTACTCAAGGAACGCGGGATCAACGACATTACGATTGGCGAGGGCATCATCTCCTTTGATCCCAAAGATAATGAGGCGGTATACAAGGATGCCTGGGAAAAGCTCGGTTATTTGAAATTGCAGGAACGGTATGGTGTCAAGCTGATCAACCTTTTCGAAGCACCATATAAAAAAATCGATATAGGATGCGACTTTCTTGTGGAAATCAATGAGGAAGCCCTTAAATCGGACTTTTTCATCGATGTTCCTGTTTTAAAAACGCACGCGCAGGCACGCGTGAGTCTTGGCTTGAAAAACTTGAAGGGCCTCCTGAACATGGCGACCCGTAAAAAATTCCACAGTGCCAATCCTGAAAAAGATTTACATTACAACATCGCCCATTTCGTCAATTTATTCAAGAATTGTCTCACCATCATCGACGGGATTTACACGCTAGAACGTGGACCAACCATGGACGGAAGCAGCCACCGCCACGACATCTTGATAGCATCAACCGACATGCTCTCGGCCGATCTCGTCGGTGCCAAGGTTTTGGGGTTCGAGCCAGCAGATGTGCCGCACCTTGCCATTGCCGCGAAAATCCAGAAACGGCCGTCGGATCTATCGGATATAGAAACGAATGGCGAGAAGATCGAGGCCTTGATGTCCCATCATGAATGGGACTTTCCATACAACGAAGCAGGCGATTTACCCATCCAATTTCACAAGCACGGCATGAAAGGGATAAAGTATCCCAAATATGACTCCACCTTGTGCTCGTATTGTTCGGTGATAAACGGCATCCTCTTGATGGGCATCAAATTCGCGTGGGATGGTAGGCCCTTCGACAACATCGAGATTCTTACCGGCAAGATTAAGAAGCCGACGCCAGGCATGAACAAGACGATCCTCGTCGGTCAATGCATGTGCAATGCCAACAAGAACCATCCCGGCATCAAGGAAATGATCCTGATCAAGGGTTGTCCCCCGTCCAAGGAAGCAATCAAGGAAGGGCTCGAAAAAGCTGGCATCGACGTGCCTGACATGTTTTACAAGAACTTCGATAAAGCACCAGGCATGGCCATGGTACGGTACAAGGACAAGCCCGAGTTCGACCCAAAATTCTACGAAATAGTATGAAGTATCCTTCTTATTATTAAATCCTTCTTTTTTTACATATCATCGAATTCAAATAACGCAAATTAATCGGTGACTAACGCTGCTCGAATTGTCCTCGATTCTCACCTTCTTCGCTCTTTTTTAAATCCATTATCCATAAATAATCGCTCACGATTCACACATTTAACTCATAAAAAAAGGTGCCATCCCCACGCCATCAAGTTCATACCTTAGTGCAAAGATGCTCAAGATTTCTATAACAATCCTCTTCGTTGTCACTTTATTGCCTTCCCTTCTTTCGAATTTTCATGAACAAGCGATACCGGGAACTATGACGCCAATACCCAGCGATGCCATCAACGGCATTTACACGAACCAATGGAACAAGACCTGGAGCACCGTGAATTGGGATGAAGGACATGGTATCTGGACCGACGGCACGACCATTTACACGTGCGGCTACACCTATAGAAATGGTTTTGCTATGGATGTGCTCTTGATCAAGTGGGATGCCGCGACGGGGAACCAGCTATGGAACCGCACGTGGGGTGGCACCGGCAACGATTACGGTTGCGCTGTCTGGGCAAATGCGTCGGTGGTTTTCATCTGCGGTAACACTTCCAGCTACGGAGCGGGCGGATCGGATATGGTCTTGCTGAAATACACGTCAAGCGGCACCTTCACCTGGTATCGCACGTGGGGATATACGAGCTCCGAATCGGGGTACGCGCTGTGGGGTGATGGTGCCGGCAATCTCTTCGGTTGCGGCACGACAACGAGGTATGATGCGGACGGTGACCTGGTGCTCGTGAAATGGGTCGCGTCTTCCGGGACCCTATTATACGCGAGAACTTGGGGCGGCACGCTTCAAGATTATGGAAACTCCGTCTGGGGGAATGGAACGGTCGTCTTCACGTCGGGATACACGAATAGTTACGGCGCTGGCGGGCGGGACATACTTCTCGTGAAATGGAACGCGATTGCCGGGACGCAGCTATGGAACCATACGTGGGGCGGGACCAATGAAGACACAGGTTATGGATTATGGGCGAATAACAGCGCTGCCTTCGTGTGCGGGTCGAGCTTCAATGCGTTGACGGGTAACGTGGACTTGGCCTTGGTGAAATTCGACGCGATCACGGGCACGCCGGCATGGAATAGTACCTGGGGCGGTCCCGGTCCGGATGTTGCCTACTCGTTGTGGGGCGATGCATCTTCCATCTTCACCCTAGGCACAACGAAGAATCTCAGTGTTCATGTAGACGACGTGGCCATGATCCGGTGGAATGCGAAAACAGGCCAGAAATGCTGGAACATCACGTGGGGTGGTGACAATGTCGATTACGGGTATTTCATAACCGGCGATAACGCGGACAGTGTATTCACGTGCGGCACGCGATATGAAATTTCTAGCGCTATGGATCTCGTCGTGATGAAGTGGAGTTATGTGGATGTAAATCCCGTTGCTAATTTTGCCGCGAATCAGACTTACATCGTGGTGAACGGCGACGTCAATTTTAGTTTCACGGGCGTCTGCGAGAATCAACCGGCGATGTACATCTGGAACTTTGGCGACGGTACCGGGAACCAGACAGCGTTGAACCCGGTACATCGATTCGCAGCGACGGGCAACTATACTGTGAATCTCACGGTCGTCGATGCCGATGCCGATGCATCCACGATGACGAAGGCGAATTACATAGTCGTGGTTTCGAGACCTGCAGCACCGCGAAACCTCTCCAGAGTTGCCGGCAATGGTTTTGTCTTTTTGCAATGGGAAGCTCCTTCCAACGATGGAAACGAACCAATCACCAGTTATAAGATATACCGGGGGATTCATGCAAGCAATGAATCCGTGCTAATCACGCTTGGGAATGTCATCGATTTCAATGATACCCGCTTGATGAGCGGAATTCAATATTATTATTTCGTGACCGCAGTGAACGTCATAGGAGAAAGCGATCCAAGCCTTGAAGTGAATGGAATTTCCACGGGGGTTCCATCCCCGCCGCGCGCGATTGGAGCATCCTCGGGAAATTCATTCGCCGCGCTGACCTGGCTGGCGCCGGGAAATAATGGTGGCTCCCCCATCACGAATTATATTATCAACCGCGGGACATCATCTGGAGATGAATCGTATCTCGCCACGATCGGGAATATAACGTTTTTCAATGACACGAGCGTGTCAAATGGAAATCCATATTTCTTCACGGTCATCGCTGTGAACAGCCTTGGCAACAGCTCCCCCTCTCTTGAGATAGGGGTAATGCCTTCCACGAACACTCACGTAACGGCGCCTCGAAATTTGAGCGCGATTGCCGGAAATAGATGGATATCCTTGTCCTGGCAAGAACCGTCGAGCAACAATGGCTCTGCGATAATGAATTATAACATCTATCGAAGCCTTTCCAGCGGGGCTGAAATGCAGGTGGCAACGATAGGGAACGTGACGAGCTTCAATGATACTGGCTTGACAAATGGACTTTGTTACTATTATCAGGTAGCTGCGTTCAATGGCGTGAGCGTAGGGGTCAGATCGAACGAAACATGCGGGATTCCTGTTTCAGTTCCAGCCATGCCGAGGAATATTCTTGCGCAGCCCGGGAATCGTCACATTAATCTTACGTGGAATGTTCCTGCGAGTAGCGGGGGACAGCCCATAACAAATTACATCATTTTTCGTGGATATTCCCTCGCGTGGATGGAAGCACGGGCCATAATCGGTAACGTGACCACGTTCCAAGATACGGGACTGGTGAATGGCCTCTCGTACTACTACCGGGTCTCTGCTATGAACTGCATGGGCCAAGGATCAAACACCAGCGCTATTCTCGCGATTCCGGCCACCACTCCGAGCACCCCGCTAGGCCTCGTCGTGAATCAAGGCGTGGAACATCTCCTCCTTTCGTGGCAAGTTCCATCGATCAACGGGGGACGACCTATCACGGGATACAAGATTTACCAGGGTATCATGCCTGGCGCGGAAGTGTTGCTGGACACCGTCGGGAATATCACAGTGTACGATGATGTTGATCTCGATAGCGGCCAACGCTATTATTACACTGTGGTAGCAGTGAACGAGATGGGCGATAGCGACCCCTCGGTTGAAGCGAGCAACGTTTCCCTTGGACCACCACAGCCGCCATCGAGTCTCCTCGCGACCGGTAATCAAGGGTTCATCCTTGTCACGTGGCAGGTACCCTCGAATAATGGTGGCATTCCGATAACTGGCTATAGGATATATCGCGGGACCTCCTCGGGAGGCGAAAATTTCCTATCAACTCTTGGGAACGTCACGATTTTCAATGACACGACGGCTATGAAGGGGATCCGTCATTATTACATCGTTTCAGCACTGAACTCGATCGGTGAAGGCGGGAATTCGACTGAATCGAATGCCCTCGCGACAGGAACCCCCTTCGCGCCATTGATTCCCTTAGCGACGGGTGGATGGCTAAACATCTCTCTCTCGTGGCAAATGCCCTCGAACACTGGCGGATATCCAGTAACTGGTTACAAGATTTATCGAGGGAACGTTTCCTCGTCGGAAATTTGCATTGCTACGATCGCGAACACAACCGCATACAACGATAACGGGCTCGCGGCGGGGCATCGATATTATTACAAAATTACCGCATTGAACAGCCTCGGCGAGAGCGCATTCTCGGTTGAATTAAATTCAGTCGCGCTCGGCATCTCATCGGCCCCTTTTGCCGTTTATGCGACGCCCGGAAATCGAAGTGCGTCACTTATATGGGAGTTGCCGCAAAATACAGGGGGCATGACTATTACTAATTACACGATCTACCGGGGGGATTATCCTGGTGGCGAGAGCTATCTTACCACGATCGGGTCCGCAAGGAGTTATACCGACACGAACGTGACCAACGGGTTGAGATATTATTACCAGATCTCGGCAATAAATGATTTTGGTGAGAGCATTCCATCAACGGAAATCAACGCCATTCCCGCTGACACGCCCTCGTCACCCCTGAATCTTAGAGCCAACAACATAAATGAACGGGTCGTTCTCACGTGGAGTCCCCCATTGACCAACGGTGGTTCCGTGATCACGGGGTACCGGATTTATCGCGGCGAAACGCCTGAATCAATGAGCATCATCGCAACCATAGATACTGTCACGACGTACACGGATGAAGCCGTGTCTTTATTGAAAACGTATTATTACACGATCGTCGCGGTGAACATTATGGGCGAGGGGCTGCACTCCGAAACGGTCGAAGTCAAGACCGTGAGTGCGGGATCTGGAGGAATCGCGGCAATCATCGTGGTTGGAGCATTGGGCGCCATAGGTTCATTGATCGTTGTTTCAATGAAGAACGCAAAAAAGAAAAAAATGGCTCGGGAAAAAGAATCTCGGGATTTCACGATCGCTCAAGTGGGCAAGAAGCGGAAGGTCACGGATGTCAAGCAAGATTCTACAACTTCCCTCATTCCTGACGCCGATGAGAAAGCTGAATCATCAACACCGCGAAAGAAATGGGGAACTGTTAATTAACCCCTATTAGTGTAATCACTTACGAAGATCGGTGAGACAACCATGGAATCCACGCCAACAACAACGATCAAGGACGTTATCGGGAAGATGAACAAGCCTGTGCATTTGAAGGTTTTCACGACAAAAGCAGAATCGGGGTACCGCCAGTGCCCAGCGTGCGAAGACACCGTGGCTATAGTCCGCGAGCTTGCCAAGCTCTCCAACAACAAGATCGAATGGGAAGAAATTTCAATCATCACGGACAAGGAGAAGTGCCAGAAATACGGCGTTAGCCGTGCTCCGACGATATTGTTCACGGATTACAATATCCGGTACACCGGGGCGCCGATCGGCTTGGAAACTGCCCCGTTCATCCAAACCCTCCTCATGGCAGGCGCATCGCAATCCCTTCTCGGAAGTGCCTATGACGATCAACTCAATCGCATCAAGAAAAACGGGAAACTCATGATCATCGTCACGCCGGTTTGCCCGTATTGCGCGCAAGCGGTGTTGATAGAAAATGCAATCGCGATACAAGCAAAAAAGGTGAGCGTTGAGATTGTTGAATCCTACGAGAATCCTGACATCGCGAGGAAATACGAGGTCTCTGCCGTTCCCGTCACGATAGTAAACGACATAAAGAAGATCACCGGCGTTCCCAACATCGCGGAACTCATCTCCACGATGGCTGACGACAAGGCCAAGCTTGCCGAGCTTTACGGTTGAAAAAAAGGATACAAAAGGTCAGTACCTATTCCTAAGATTCTTTCTTGACAATTTTTAAATGGGACTGGACCTCGTCGTCAGAGACGGGCTTGTTGATGTTCTGGCTCACGAATTGCTCATCTGGCTTTGATTCCAGGAGAATGGAACCGATGAGTTTTCCTTCCCGCAAGACGAATTTCTTGTAGATGCCCTTCATTTCATCCTTGGAAATGAAAACCTTGCAATTTTGATCTGCATCATCGAGAATCATGGTGCCGACAGACATCACGTCGAAGTCCATGATCTTGAGCTTGTTGGACGGCGTTGTCGGCGCGTAAGGTTCCCCTTGAATTCCGGCGATCTTCTTTGCGGTCACGGCGGCCTGGTCGAGCGCCGCGGGGATGATGCCCCAGCCTCTATTGTTGAACTCGATGATATCACCAGCCGCGAAGATATTTTCATCACTGGTTTGCATGTAATCGTTCACGATCAATCCCTTATTCACCTTCAAGCCAGCTGCTTGCATCAATTCCAAGCGTGGCTTGATCCCTGCTGATATAAGAACGAAATCTGCATCCAACACCCTTCCACCAGCGAGTTTCACCCCAGTGACGTGGTCCGTCCCGATGATTTCCTCGACCGTCGCGCCAAGCACCGTGTCGATGCCAAGATGGGTGATTTTGTCCTTCAAGATCCCGGCGCTGGTGTTGCAAAGCTGCTTCGGGAGCAAGCGCGGGAAGACCTCGACGACCGTCGTTTCCAACCCTGTCTTCTTAATATTCCTGGCAGCCTCGAGGCCGAGCAGCCCGCCGCCGATGCACACGGCCCGCTTCTTGTCTTTTATGTACGCCTTGATCGCGAGGGCATCGTCGATCGTCCGCAGCGTGAACACCCCTTCGACAATCGTGTTCTTGAACGGCGGCACGTTGCACGTCGCTCCCGTGCAGATGCATAGCTTGTCATATTTTTCAGTCTTGCTTTTATCGACCGTGATGGTTTTCTCCTTGGGATTGATCGCCGCAACCTTGGTTCCCTGGTGGTACCCGATTTTCTTGCTCTCGTACCACTTGGCATCGTGCATGATGATCTTTTCAACGGTCTTTCCCCCCGAGATGAGCTCAGGAAGCCACACCCGGGAATAATAGCCATAATTCTCGTCCGTGTAGATTTCTATTTTGGCCTTGCCATCGAGCCTCCGGACTTGTTCTGCTACCGTGATGCCCGCGACACCATTACCGACGATGATAAGTCTCATTTTCATTGCCCTCGATTACTGTGGAGTGATGCCCATCGAATTGTTGTCTTGTCAAGTGTTGTTCGTACTTCTTTAACATCTTCGGAAGTGCTGGATAAGTTATGGTAAACAATCACATGTTTTTTTAAGAGCCCTTATAAAATGAAATATAACATGATACCTCGGCATGAATGCCATGCCGCCGTTTCATGCACGTAAACGATCACGAATAAAAAAATTGTTGTGTGTGAAGGACATGGATGCAAAAACTCTCGATGATCTCAAAGCCGCGTTTGCTGGCGAGAGCCAGGCAAACCGGAAATACTTGGCGTTCTCAAAAAAGGCAGCCGAGGAGGGTCTCAAGGGCGTTGCTTTGCTTTTCAAGGCAATCGCCGAAGCTGAAACCGTGCACGCCCTCAACCACCTGAAACTCATAGGGATTGGCTCGACATTGGAAAACCTCAAAGCTGCCCTGCAAGGCGAGAACTACGAAGTGACGACCATGTATCCTGGCTTCAAAGCAGATGCCGAGAAAGCAAAAGAGAAGGGCGCGATCATGAGCATCAGCGGTGCGCTCGCGGCTGAAAAACAGCATGAGAAGCTGTATGCCGATGCCATCATCAAGGTTTCGGACAACAAGGACATCGACGTGAAAAAGGTCTCTGTTTGCAGCGTATGTGGCCACACGGTCATCGGTGATGCGCCCGATGAATGCCCGGTTTGCAAAGCCAAGAAAAAGATGTTCACCACGTACACCTGAAACGAAGGTGCACTCACCAACTATTTTTTCCTATTTAGTTTCTGGTTCCATATTTAGTTCGATTTTAATAAATTCTGCAGTCCATTTCCTTTTTTAAATGGTGATTGAAATGATATCACGTGATTGCTATGTTGAGTTCCGATGAAACCAACGCCCCGAAGACTCCGAAAATCCTGATGGATGACCGCGAGCCATCGGAGATCAAGGACTGGCTCGTGAACGAGGGGGTCGTCGTTGAACAGCAAAGGCTGGAAGTCGGCGATTATGTCATCTCTTCCGACGTGGTCGTGGAGCGAAAATCGAGCACGGATCTCACGACTTCGATTATTGATAATAGATTGTTCGAGCAAGTCATCCGGCTTTACGAGAGTGCTTCGAGCCCCATCATGATCCTTGAGAATTTTGAAAGCGTGTTCGCAATGTCTACTATGAATCCTGCGAGCATCTTCGGAGCTATCGTGTATCTCGCATGGCGCTTCAGTCTGCCCATGATTCCCGCCAGAGATTGGCGTGACACGGCACTCATCTTGAAGCGTCTCGCTCTTCGCGTGCAAGTCAAGGACGAGGATCCGATCCTCGCACGTAGCATCCCGAAGATGATGACGATCGAGGAGAGGAAATCATTCCTGCTGGAGGGACTGATCGGCGTTGGTCCGAAGACATCGACGAAATTGATCGAGCAATTCAAGAACCCGATGAGCGTGTTCAAGGCGATTCAAGAATCAATCGTGCTTTACACGAAGACGGGCAATCCGAAGGGTATTGAAGGCCCGTTGAGCGATGTCAAGGGAATTGGCCCGAAGTTCTTGATCGAGAACAAGAAATTGTTCGAGTGAACGTTGAAACCCGAGGGTTCTGTTGAATATTCAAAATCTTCTCCTTTTCACCACGAAAACGATGTTTTTTAATGGATAAGCACGATGTTATCTTGATGGTATCGATGGCTGGTTACATCTTCGGTTACGGAACGCTCATCCCCAAGTACTACCAGGAAAACAACGTGGTTGCCGAGATCGAGGGGTACAAGCGCATCTACCATACCTCATCCGATTATTATTTCTGGTATCCTTTCGTGATAAAGAAATCGAATTATCGATGCAAGGGGATCTTGATACCCGACAAGGATGGGTCGCTCCTTGCCTCTATCGACGGGTACGAGAGTTATCCTGAATTATACGACCGCATTCAAGTTCCAGTGACCGTGGTCTCCGATCCAGAAGCAAGATTAGCAGATATCGACCCGGCTTCGATCAAGGCATGGCTTTACGTGCCGTCCACGAAAACCTTGAGTTTAAAGCTCGACCGGATCTTCAAGCAGATGAAAAAGCACGACATGGATGCATACAAGGATATGATGGAAAAAGACTTGTGGATAGAAAAATTACGCCTTGATCATCCGGAGATCGTGCAAGTCCTCCCGGCCTTGTTCGGGAACGGTGCCCAGGAACCTGTACCGGGACCTTCGCAATCAGGATAGACAAGATAGGAACATCTATACTTCTTTCTTTTGGCGCTCGGGAAGCTCTTCAAACTCCTTTAACTTCTCGATCATCTTCTTGACTTCCTCGCGAGTTTCAAATTGGGGAATAGCTTCGAGAATATCTTTCGTATTCTTGCCATCCTTGTAGAGTTTTTTGAATTCCTTGATCACCTTGTTGGAGAAATAAATATATTCTCCTTTAACGAGTATGGGAATCCCGGATGAATCTGGATTTCGAGAAACGTCGTGAAGGAATGAATGAGCATCCTCGATATACACGCCGGCAATACGTGCAAGCTCCCGTTCGGAAATCTTTTCGATGCCAAGGAGATTTCTCGACAATGCTGCCTTGTTCTTGCGCTTGAAGAACATGATGAATATGCCAAGAAAAACCCCGATCAAGATCATCAAAATGCCCGCGACGTATTCCTTGGCAACAAAGAGAATGATCACGATGATGCCGTAGAATAAAAACCAGTTGTGCGAGAAGAACTTGAACAATCGGTTCATGGATAAATCCAAGTCTTTCTGGATTTAAAAATTATTGATGGCAAAGAAATTCAATGCTCCAAACCCAGGCATTATCCAGGTGGTTGATATATTGTTCGGAGTTAATAATTCAAATGCAAATATATCAAAAAAAGGTAATAACTTTAATATCAATGGCTGCAATTCAAATAATTTGTTGATCGAATGACCGGTTGCTATTTTTTGAAGATGTTAGGATCTCCTCGATAATCCATTTCGTGCAATTGCTGGGCACTTCGTTTTTGATGCGTTTTCCTCGATACCATGAAAAACACCGTGATGATGATAGCGAAAGCTGGCACGCCGATGATAATCGTGGCCGTCAGCGCATCCTCCATGATCCGGGACGATACTTGAACTGCATAGGAAAATAGCTCTGTTGGCCGTGCAATCACGTAATTTCCGCTCGCGTCGAATGCAACCACGTAGAACAGTAACGTCTGGCCTGGCGGGAGAATATCCGGGAACTTGAAATAAAAAATCGTCTGATTGCCGGAAACGCTTTTTATATCCATGCGATGGATGGTCAAGGGTGCTTCCATCTCGTCAACGAACACGACGAAAGCGTAACGAAGGCCCGAGCCTGCATCGATGCCGGACGCGTTGACGGTGAATGTTCCTCTATAATCGACTATGCTGGCCGGGATATCGACTTGCAACATAGTGGGCGCGATGGTATCCTTGGCAATCGTGACGTTCTTGCTCGTCGTTTTCATGTTATGCCCTGAGAGCGTGATGGTCATGTTGGTACCGACAAGGGCCTGATCGAGCGGAACAGGCAGCGTGACCATGCCGAGCTCGTTGGCTTGACCAACGATGTAATATCCCGAGCCGTTCAAGAGCACCCGTGCGCCGGAAACGAGATCATCAGTCATCGATCGCATTTCCAAGTCCATGGTATCTCCAATATAGGCGGTCTGGCTCGTGATGTCGCTTGCGAATGTTCCCGGGATACCAGTGTAAATAGAGATTTCGGGATCGCCGAGTAAATTGTAGGTCAGCAAGTTTTTGCGGAAGTTTTCCTGGTATACCATGTACCCTTCGCGTTCCGCGAGTTCGGGGTCATAATTCAAGTCGACATTCCAATACTTGTTGATGAACTGGTCGATGTATGACATCTTGGATAGGTAGAGCGTCCGGCCGGGTTGATATTCGTGGTTGATCATCATTTCCCGCCAGAAAAACCGGTCCTGGCCGTGGTTCAAGGCCTCGAATTGGGTATCGTCTTCGAAAAAATAGGTCGTGCGCATTGCGCTAACAACGCCGATGGCACCGGCATACTGGTTCAACAGCAGCGCTTCGGCAAGCGAATCGCCCAAGTTCATGGGCGAGGATCCTATTTCCCGGATGTCGAATGCTCCCGAGGAGCAAGAAAAGATGTACACGAAAGGAAGGGTTCCGTTATTCACGAGCGTCGCCGCGCCCGTGCGAGTCAAGTAATTGGAGAACGAGCTCGTGCCGATGTACCCTCCAAACGCGGACGGGTCGCCGTGGCCCGCGAGGTTCACGATCGCCGCGCCTTGATCCCATGCTGCTGCGAGGTTAGCCGTGTTAAGTTGAGTGTAATTAGACGGGCAAGTATAGGTAGACGAGCAGTGATAGATCCGGTTGGCCTGCATCGAATTGAAATAGCTGTCGATCATGAACTCGCTCAGCGCCGCCTCGTCGACCGATGGCTTGTTCAGGCCGAGGTCTTGATATTGGGATACTGCACCACCAAAGATCCCCTTGTTGTACCACGTGCCGTTGGGTGGATTCGTTTCGTAATCGATGATCTTTTGGACCAGGACCTGGGCTTGGGTTGCATCATTCGCGGGAAGGCGCCCGACAAAGACCTCGGCCGTCCAATCCACTTCGTCGATGTTTTCCGTGTTATACCGGTTCTGCTCGCCATATTTGCCGTCATCGTCCTCGTCCCACGTGCCTTCCAGCCCGGCATAGTACTGGTCGGTCGGCTTGTACGTGGTGGCATAGCTACCGGGAAAATATGCTTCGGTGTAATCGGTATTGTACGTGTACCGGATCGGTATCACGTTCACGTCGCCACCCAGGATGATGAACTCCGTTCCCTCGTTGTCGTGATAATACTTGATCGCGTTCCGGATGTATGTGGGGTTGTCGCCACCGCCGGCAGTGAAGGTAGAATTCGCGTAGATGGATTCGACGGTTAATATTTCCGTGAAGGTTCCCCGCCTCGTTTTCAGTTCGGCAAGGGGTTGGAAGCTCGGAGCGAGAGCCTGGGCGGTGATGATCAAGCATTCCACGCGAGGATGTTTCCAGGCCGTGTCGTTCGGATAGATCAGGGCATTCGTGATCGGATGGGTTCCCGCGTTGATGCTGTTGTAATCTTTCGCGCTGCTTGTCGTGCCTCGTGGGATGGCACCTGTTGCAGCGAACGTTAACGATGCTATCATCGTGATGCTGAAAAGGAGGCAAATCAGTTTATGAACGGTTGCGCGCACGGCCATGACCTCTGAATGCACTTGATATCAAAATTTGGTAATGTATATATGTTTATTGCGTTCGGAAAAACAGCGTGGAGGGTAAAAAGGAAAAATCATGTCTTGATTTCTGGCCCTTGAATCAAGAGGGCTTGGATGATCTTGTCCTCGTTTTTCTTGATGGAGTCCGCGAGGAAATCGCGCACTTTGAGCTCTCCCTTTGCAACTTTGTCGAACACTTCCCGGTATTTTTCCTTGAGCTCGCTTGAAAAGCCATTTAAAAAGACTTCGAGGCCTTCCTTCTTGAGCTGCTTTATTTTCCTGGTCAAGACATCGATCGATTCGGCATCATCGAGCAAGCTGGCGAGCGTGACTGTCCGGAGACGCAGCGGACGATCCAACTTGGCGAGATTTGCCTCCAAGTAGAAAAGTTGCGAGCAAAACTTGCACATGCCGAAACTATCGGGCTTGACCTGGGCCTTGTCGAGCGGCCCGTTGCAATCGACGTTCGGGCAATCGAACACCTCGATGAGTTCCTGGAACATGTTCACGAGGTTGTAGAAAATCGGCGTGTCCTGGATGAAGAACTCCAGCTTCACGTTCGAATCTTGCTCGTTCACGTCGCCGGAGACGATGATCTGCAGCAGGGTCGAGAACTTCCGTGCCTTCGGCCAGCGGCTCTCGCCATAGAGCCGGATGACACCGAAAAATTGGTTGGCGATCTCGTTGAAATCACGCGAGGCTATCGTGAACGGGAGTTTTTTCAGCTGGCTCGTGACTTTTTTCCACGTCAGGTAGACATTAAAAGGAACGGAGATCTCGTGCGATTTTTTATCGAGCTTCTGGCGCATCTTGTCAAATTTGTCGACGTTGATCGATTTTGGCTCGAAAAACTTGAAAGCAGCGCTTGTCGTTGGGGGTTCGAGCTCGATCGTGATCGTCGATTCAGCCACTGGGTCGAAAAAGACCACCTCGGCCTCGATTGCCTTGTTCGGCACGATATCTCGCTTCGCGGTGAAGTCGAATTCACACGTGAACGTGCCGTTTGGCTTGAGCACCTGGGTCTTCTGGACGGTGTCATGCATTATTTCAAGATACTCGCCAGCGTACTTCTTTATCTTGCAATATAGCTCGGTGACTTGCACATGAGCATTGTTCGCAACCTGGATCGTGTACAGCATCTCGCGTTTCTTGCGCCAGAAGACCGTTTGCTTGCAAACAATATCTGATTTGTTGACCTTGAATTTTTCCTTCTGTGTAATGTCTGTTTGCGCGGCCGGAAACTCGTCGTGTGTTTCCTCGGAAAAATGCTGCAAATAGTTCCGCAGGCGCGTGATCTGTTCCGACACCCACGCGTGCTCGTACCGGTCAGTGCTGCCGTTCATCATGTCGAGGGATTGCTCGTAAAGGTTTATGGCATTCTCGACGCCCTTGCGCGTGCGGGTGTCGATTTCCTCCTTTGCCTTGGCCATGTAGGAGTTGTATTTCTGGCGCCGGGCATCCTCCTCGGCATCGAACAGCGTCGTGTAAACTTGCACCGCCTCGTTCGTGACCTCGTGCAATGCCACGGTCTTGTTCGTGAGCTTGACCAGGTACATGTTAGCATCTTGTACTGAGTCCTCGAGCAAGATGAGAGCCCCGTCGATGTCGTATTGGCGCGTGATGACGATCTGGGCAAGGTTTATGCGCGCCTTGATGCGAGCCGTTGGCTTTTTCACGTTGATGAGCTCGTCAAGACATGCCGATATCAAGTCTTGCCCGTGCGGAACATTATTCAACTCGTACCATGCGTTACCGATCGTCGTGGACACGAAGATGCGATCATCGATTGTGTCGATCGTTTTCGAGAGATCGACGCAATGGGCGAGCAGCTCCGGGTTTTTCGAGGATATAGCGTAATCGACCATTGCCAGGATGATATTCTTCACGATGTCATTCTTGATGTCGATGATGGCATAGATGTTCGTGAAGACGAGGGCCTTTTCCAGGATTTCGATACTTGGTGGCCGGAACAGCTTGAAGAAATCGACCATGACGTTGAGGGTTTGTTCCACCCACTCCTGCAAGTCTTTCCTGAACTGGCTCGAATGGAGCATTTCTTTTAACAAAGACTCGATCCCTTCGATGAATTTTGCCTGGCCATCGAAAATTCCTATCAATTGGAGCCGCATGAGTTGGAACGCGATATAACGCGAGGGACCGAGTTTTACCTTGTCTGCGTTTTCCAGGACATCGAGCAATTGCTTGATACTGGCGGGATCGATGTCGATTTTTTCCCGATAAATCTTTGTAAGAAAATTGAAAAGGATCTCGGTTTTTATGCGCATTTTATCCATGCTTTGAATCGTGCCGGTGATATATCCCGTGTTTTGCTTGATCCAAGCCGGGTCCTCGAGCAAAAACAGGTCCTTGAATATATCATTGTAGATGAGATCCGTGTCTTCGATCTGCGTGTATTTCTTAACGAGATCGATGGCTTTCATGAGATATTGTATCTTGTTCTCCTGGATTGCCCTGGATATCGTGATGTACGTGTTCACGACCGTGCGTAAGATCCCTCCCTTCTGGGCTTGCTCGATGCCGTTATCCATGTGCTTGAGCACGAGGTCGAGCGTTTCGCCAGCCCGTTTTTCATCGCCGGCAAGCACGTAATGCTTGTGCAAGAGCATATAAGCGTCGATTTTCACGACGAGCGGGTTCGTGGATGTCTCGATGGCTTTCGTGATGCGACCAAGCAGCAACTCGTAATTCTCGTTTTCCTTGAGCAGCCGCATCGTTTCCGTGATCTCGAGCATGACATCGATGCGCAATGTCAGGTCCTTGATCCGCTTTGAATCTTCTTCGATGCGCCAAAGCAAATTCAAGCTCTGGATTTTCATGCCCATCTTTTGCATTTGCCTTGCAATGATAGCTTGCTCGCGCAATCCGTTATAATCAAAAACGCTCTTGTTGACTTTGTTCGCGTGCTCGAGGGCGTTCTTTAAAAAATCTTGTTCCTTGGTCTTGTCGGCGATTTTCACGTAGCTCCGTGTAATGTTGCATAAAATATCAGTGCGCGACGAAAAATCTTCGAGCTTCATCGCCGCGTTCGAGATATTTTCGAGCAGATCAAACAGCCTTTTTTCATCGGAGTCGGACGCCATCGCGGAGACCTTGATCTACCATGCACGGTTTTTGTTGGTCTATGTAATAAATTTCTTATCATCGAATAAAAGGTTATCTAGTCTTCTAGGTAAACCAGCATTTCCTTGTTCTGCTTGAACTGTTCAAATTCACTCGCACGATCATGCTTCTGCACGTGATAGAAGAGGATCAAATCGTTTTCGAGAATCATTGAAAATCGCCGGTTTTTGTCGTTGTAAATCTTTCTTATGATCAAGCTGGTTCCTCGAACAAGCATTATCATTGTACCATAATAGCACGTTTTTATCGAATCGTAACACGGTGGTATCACGTTTTCACCAAGCATTGTAGGCGTCGATGGTAGCAGCTGGGGGCGTTGGAAAAAACTAGAAAGTTTTTTTCGGAGAGACCTTTATCTATGAATAACGTGGATGCCATTGAAAATGGGTATTTTTTCACGCATCTTCGAAACACTCTCAAAAAATGATACTGTGGCGACATAGCTTAGCGGTATAGCGTCTGACTTGTAATCAGAAGGTCCGAGGGTTCAATCCCCTCTGTCGCCTCTTTTTTTCATTGGTTTGCAGATTTCTCGGCGGATAAAACTCCGATCGACGAGAACGGGATGATTCTCTTTATGTTCACTTGAGTAGAGGAACTCACCAAAAATATCATCCACCTAATCAGAATTTATTTATTTCTAGATGATGGGTTCCTAGTGACTACTTTGGGGTTTTTCATGGCTAAGAAAGCAACCACGGGAATCAGGAAAAAAAGCGACGTTGCTGAAAAGCAGCCGTCATTGCTCTCGTTCGGGGCACCGGCGCCCAAGAAACCGGGAAAAAGCGCTGAAAAACCGGTGATCAAACCGGCTGCTTCAGAGAATGCAGGAAAATCGGAATCGTCTCAAGAAAAAGCAAGTGCCAATGTCGTTCCAGAAAAAGCGATAAAACCTTCGGGCGAGCCCGAGAAAACGGCGCCGCACCGGCACCTTATGCCCGTTCCCATGGATGAGCGCGTATCCCGGCCATCGATACTAAAGCCAGCCGCGATCCAAAAACCTGTCGAGAAGCCGAAGATACTGATTTCCTACGAGGACATCTGCAAGCGGTACTCGTTCGTGACCGTTGAAAAACCAAACAAGACGCCCGTGAACATTTCCCCGCCTTTGGCACCGGAAACATTCGAGCACTTCATGCTGCTGAACGTGGAATACGATAGAGATTCGAACAAGGCACTCATGCGATTTTACGATCCAGCAACGAAAAAGATCTATTTTCTCACCGATCCCACCGGCCACGAGCCATATTGTTTATCCCGGCACCCAAAGAGGATCCTGGAGAAGAACCAGCAGCTCCTCAACGTGGATGGCTTCAAACGCATCGAGACCGTGCAAAAAATGGACTTGCTCGAGAACAAGGTGAAGGACTTTTCCAAGCTCGTCGGAACCACGCCCCTCACCATCGCCAGCGGGACATCTTGCATCAAGAACGTGATACCGGACGTGCTCGAGGCGAATATCCGGTACCACCTCAACTACATTTCTGACCTCCAGCTCGTGCCCGGCTTGTATTATTCGTTGAAAAGCGGCAAGATACTCCTGGATATGATCCCGATCGATGAATCCGTGAAAAAGGAAGTCGACGGGATCTTGAAGAACGAAAAGCCCGAGTACAAGCAATTTTTCCTGGAATATTTCTCCTATTTTGTCCCCGACGTGCCTGATTTTCCCCGGGTCGCCATCGACCTGGAAATCTACCAGTCCACCCCCGAAAAATATCCCGATCCCGGCGAAGTGAAGGAGCCTATCATCGCGGCATCCATCGCAGCATCGGACGGGCGGAACGAGGTCTTGATCTGGAAAGGCCACAAGCTGTACAATATCGGCTCGTTGAACGAGAAGATGCCGCCCAACATCAAGGTGCGGGTGTTCGAGAGCGAGGCTGAGCTCATTCGCGAGCTGTTCCGCGTGATCTGGCAGTACCCGATGCTCATCACGTTTAACGGCGACGAGTTCGACCTCCGGTACTTGTACAACCGGGCAAAGAGCAAGGCCATCGGCATCAGCGATGAGGAAAATCCCATTTCCATGGAACGCGGCGTCGGTCTTTCGACCCATTCTGCCTTCTTGAAATACGGGCTGCACGTCGATCTCTACCAGTTCTTCAGGAACCGGTCGATCCAGGGCTATGCACTCGGCGGCGCGTATAGCGAGCACTCGCTCGATGCGGTGTCGCTAGGTTTGCTCGGCGAAAAGAAATTCGAGTTCGAGGGTGGTATCTCAGAGTTGTCGTTTCTGGATCTCGTGTTCTACAACTGGAAGGACGCGTCGCTCACGCTGGAACTCACCCGGTTCAAGGCAAACCTGGTCACGACCCTCATCATCTTGCTCATGCGGATCTGCCGGCTTCCCATGAACGAGATCGTGCGAACGTGGGTATCAGCGTGGATCAAGCAACTGCTCATCTGGGAACATCGAAAGCGCAATTGCGTGGTACCGAACCAGGCCGATATCCAGAGGGAGCTTCCTCCCGCGGACATGCTCAAGGGCGCGTTCGTGCTCAACCCGAAGCCCGGCATCTATTTCGACGTCGTCGTGATGGACTTTTCCAGCCTATACCCGAGTATCATCAAGGAATACAATCTCTCCTACGAGACCATCAACTGCAAGTGCAAAAATTGCGAGAAGAAGGCGATCCCGAACACGAATTACAAGGTCTGCGGTGACCGAATCGGCATCATGTCGCTGATTACGGGGGTCATCCGTGACTTGCGAGTCTTATATTTCAAGCCCCGCGCGAAAAAGAACCAGTTTTACAACGTGCTCCAGGCAGCCTTGAAAGTACTCATCAACGCAAGTTACGGTGTTTACGGCGCGGAAACATTCGCCTTGTATTGTTTTCCAGTGGCCGATGCAACGACCGCGATAGGCCGGTATTCCATTCAAAACACGGTCAAGAAAGCCACGGAAATCGGGGCCACGGTCTTGTATGGTGACAGCGATTCCGTGTTCATGATGAATCCCGGCGAGGAACGCACGAAGGTCCTGAAGGAGTGGAGCGAGAGGGAGCTGCACCTGGATCTCGATGTCGACAAAGCATATAAGTTCCTGGCCCTGTCATCGCGCAAGAAAAACTATCTTGGCGTGTTCAAGGGAGGCGGGCTCGATATCAAGGGTCTTGTCGGTAAAAAAAGCAACACGGCAACGTTCATCCGCGATGCTTTTTTCCAACTCACCGAGATGATCAACAACATCAAGGACGATGCGGATTTTAGGGCAAAAAAAGAGGAGATCAAGAAATTCATTAGGCAATACGTGGTCAAGATCAAGAACGGCACGCTGCCGCTGGAAGCGTATGAGATCAAGATCACGCTGCAAGGGAAGATCGTCAAGCAAATAACCGACCCGAACGAGCCCACCTTGAAAATCCAGCACCTCATGGCCGCCCGCGATCTGCACCGGCTCAAGGGAACCATGTTCGACTCGGGCTCCGTGTTCTCGTACGTGAAAGTGCGATCCGGTGCCAAGGCGATCGAGCTTGCGAGCGTCGATGAAATCGACCGCGAAAAGTACATGGAACTGTTCAAGAGCACATTCGAGCAAGTGCTCGACGCGTTAGGCATTTCCTTCGAGGATATCATCGGGATCA
>JAUQYW010000224.1 GCA_030587525.1 Candidatus Sigynarchaeota archaeon
TGGTCAATGCCCCTCGCGCCGCCGGGCGTCATCAGATTCTCAAAGTGAATTTGAAAACGAGCCTTCTCCATACCCAGTTGCGAGAGCTCATCCCGCACAAGTTTTTCCAGCTTTTTGGCCGCGTCGCGTCGCTTCTCGGAAAGCAGGCTGGCGGCGCGCCGATACTCCGCCGAGGCTTTCTCAAGTTCGCGCGCCACCTCTGCGCGACGCTCGTCGGCGTGCTCCAGTCGCGCCAACTGCGCTTTGACCCCGTCGCGGTAGGCGAGAATCTCTTCGATGCTCTTCCCGTATTTACGCTTGAGCCGGTCGATGAGGGCCAGCCGGTCTTCGAGATCTTCCAGTCGTTCGAATCCTACGCGTTCAACTATTACAACGCCGTGCAGGGTCTCAAGGACGAGCTGCGCATGATCGAGGGCGAGTTCGTCATGCAACTCATCAAGGACAATTACATCCGCATCACGCTCATCTCCTTCAACAAGCAAGAATACCACGTCGAGGTCAACCTCGAACGATATCCGAACCTGCAATGGATTTTCACGCCCGATCTCGAGAAGGTGCTCAGTAAGGTCGAGGATTTCATGGCACGATACAGCGACGCGAAGTCAAAACCCGGCATGATGACCGTGCTGCACGATCTCTCGTGGGGCATCGATAAAACGAATCGACTCGCATTCGATTACAAGGTGCTCGTGAACAACGTGACCGAGTCCATATCCGACTTGAAGATAGATGCAGACAAGAAACTCATCACGGGTTGCATCAACGGCGAATTGAAGACCGCTTCCATGCGCTTCGAGTTCGTGGCGGATTTTTCGAAGGGATATCCAGAAAAACCGCCCGAGATCGCGCTCTCGCCCTTCGGCGACGTGGACCAATCCGTGCTCGACAAGCTCGAGACCTTCATCAGCGAGTCGGGCGCGACGTGGTCGAACACGTCATTTTTCATCGATTTACTCAACCAGATCCACATGGCAATTTTCAAGTCGAGCATCGTGACTTGCGTACTCTGCCACAAGCTCTTTTGCCCCACGTGCGATGAATCCTTGTACTTGCCCAAGGGAAAGCAAGGCAAGACATGCTTCGTCGAGTGTGCAAATTGTCACCGCCCGTACCACAAGCATTGCTTCGAGAAGACCATCCAGACCATCGGGAAATGCGCCGTGTGCATGCAATCGTTCGTGGCCCAGGACAACAAGGGCGAAAAATCGAATCTGGAGCTCGATTTCAAGATCTGAACGCGATTCCGTTCAATGATGAATCACGCTGATCTTTAATCCCCGCACATTCGATTACATGTCTTAGAAAAAGTAAAAAATCCATGATTATCTTATTATACTAACGATCGACCGCGCGTCGGGAACGATGCTGGTCTCATGCCATGCCAGACGAGCAACAAGACTTGAATAAAGGGCTTCAAAAGGAAGTCAACAAGATCCTCGATTATCTCAACAAGCTCAGCTCGCATTATGACTTGTATCAGCATCGCCCAGCGGAATTGCGTGATGTTTCGGTTCAAACCTATTACACGATGGTCGCGCGGAAGGTCCAGGGCCAAGCGATTGGCAAGATGAAAAATGGGTTCGAAACTGGCGACCCGGAAACGTTCCTTGATGGTTTGCGCCGGTTCGAAGAGGCGGCCAAGATCCTGGATCTTGGCATCGAAAATCCCGAGGAATCCAGCGCGTTCTACCAGGAAATGATCAACCTTTTCTTGAAATTCATCAAGGAATCCTCTGACAGCGTCGGTAGGTTCGAGCCGAAAGGGCTCTTCTTCAAGCTCAAGTGTCTCGAAGCAGTGGCGGAGGTCCTCGAAAATGTCATGAATGATTTCGCCAAGGCCGCGGGATACAGGAACCAAGCCGCGCTCTACGAGAAGCGCTGGAAAAAGGCACTGCAATTCATCTACATCACCTTTGACCTCGTGATGTCGGGAAATTTTGACATGGCCGATAATTTCTTGAAGCAATTCGATTCGGATAGCTTGAAGGAAGAAATCGCGTCGCTCGCCGTCGAAGCCGACGAGGAAGCCAAGAAACAATACCTGGAAGCCCTCGACTCGTTCAAGTCCCTGGCCGCGGTGATCATCGGTGCAACGCAGAAGCGCACGCGGG
This sequence comes from Candidatus Sigynarchaeota archaeon, assembly GCA_030587525.1. Lineage (GTDB taxonomy): Archaea > Asgardarchaeota > Lokiarchaeia > Sigyniarchaeales > Sigyniarchaeaceae > Sigyniarchaeum > Sigyniarchaeum tengchongense. Next base: position 2,112 of record JAUQYW010000224.1, read on the forward strand.
AGTCGGTCAACATCATCATCGACAAGATCAACGAGCTGCGGTCGCACGGGATTCCCATCACGCTCGTCACGCTGCAAAAGTTCACGCAGAAACTGGCGAATAGCATCGGGTTCACGGACGTGATCGCATTCAAGTCAGACGAGCAAATATCGCTGGAACAGCTGAAGCCACCTATGCCACCGCAAGAAGCAGGTGCCGGTGCACAGCCTGCTCTCCAACCGCCGGTCTCGCAAGACATCGCGTCCCAGATCAAGGAAAGCATGGGGAGCGAAATGGAGAAGGTCATGGCACAAGCGCAAGCAAACCAGGGTGCGAACGGCTCGGTGGACATCAACACGAACAGCATCGACGCTATCAGGAAAGCCATCGCGGAAGGCATGTCGAGCCTCGCCAACGAGATCGTGGGGCAATTGAGCTCGAAGCTCGGTGGCATGTCCTTCGGTGGCGGTGGTGGGGCTTCGATGGGCGGTCCGATGCGGAACCTCGATGGCCCGGGCGGCGGTCCTCCCCAGATCCAGTCGATGGGCAGGGCAAAGCCCTCGGAAAGGCCCGCAAGACCCAAGTTAAGCGAGATGCTCGACTCGGTGGTCGTCGAAGATTGATCGCGCGAAAAAAAAGTCCTTATTTCTGCGTTACGACGTCTTTATTCCCGGGCAAGAACGCCGTGTCTTTCACGTCGTCATCGAACGGGTTCTTGGCCTTGATGCCATCGAATTTCATATCCCGGATCAAGCTGTTATTTTTTGGCTCCGTTAACCCGAGTGCCTTCGCTTTCTCGCAGCAATACATGGCGAATGGTTTTTTCTGGAGGTCTAAGAAGAGTAAACCTAGGTTGTACCATGCATCAGCGATAGCGTCGTCGTGCTCGATCACGTACTTGAGCTCGTTGATCGCTTCCAAGGTCTTGTTGCGGGTTTTCATGTAGGCCATGCCAAGGTTGAGCCGGGCGTTGATGTCGCTCGGGTCGAGCTTCGTAGCCTTGTAAAAATGCCGCACTGCCTCCGGGAGATCGTTCAGCTTCTGGTAGGCGATGCCGGCGTTGCTGTACGCGTGCGGCGCCTTGTCATCGATCTTCATGCACCGCTTGAAGGCATCCAGCGCGTCCTGGTACTCGCCCATTTCTGTGAGCACGATGCCGCGGTACAACCACGCATTGTAATCGTCCGGGTTATCCTCGGTGAGTTTTGTGAAGATGCGGTAGGCCGTGGCCAGGTTCTTTTCCTCGAGGGCGCGTACTCCCTCGTCGAACTCCATATCATAGGTCATACAATAGGTATTCCGCAAGACATAGATTAAAATCATTCGCCAACGAAGGCAAATATATGGCAGCACCAAAAATTTCCGTCGCGACGTATTCGTTGCGCGATAGCATCAAGCAAATCGGCATGGCCGGTGTCGCCGCCTTTCTCAAGGAAAATGGCATCGATAATGTCGAGATTAACAACGTGTTCACGACTGCGCAGAAATTGCCCGAGGACGTGAAACTGTTCGCGAGCAAGGGCATCAAGACGGTCTTGTTAACCTTTGATGGCAACAATTTCTTCATCCCCGATGACGGAGAAGAGGACCGGAAGGATCAATTGAATCTCATGAAGCCATGGCTCGACGCGGCAAAAGCTTCAGGCATCTCTATTCTCCGATCAAATATGGGACATCCGATGGAAGGCATTTTCAAGGACCAGGCACAAATGCTGAAGGACCTCGCAGCGACGTTCAAGCCCATCCAGGAATACGCGGAAAAACTCGGTATCACCTACGTGTTCGAGAACCATGGCGGCCAGAGCTCCGATGTGGATTTCCAGGTCAAGTTCAAGAAGCTGTTCCCGAGCGACAAGATGGGGTATTTACTCGACACAGGCAATTATGACCCGAAGAAGCTCGTCTACGAGAACATCGCCAAGCTCGGCAATGCCATAAAGATCGTGCACGCCAAGACCTACAAGTTCAACAAGAAAGGCGAGGAGACGCAGCTGGACTTCAAGCGCATCATCGACGGGCTCAAGAAGGTCGGGTTCGACGGTTACTACTCGATCGAGTTCGAGGGCAAGGGCGATGCCAAGGATGGCGTCAAAAAAACGATTGCCTTGCTCAAGAAATATCTATAATCTCCTTTTCTTTCAATTTCACGTGGATTTATTAGGTAAAAAAAGGGAACTGATTTCACACGCGTTCAAGATATCGGTCATATTCCCAGCGAACTTCACTTTCAAGACTATTCCCCTTCCCTTTAAGATAATCCGCCCACTCTTGCCGTTTTTTCACGAGGAAGAGGTCCACGATATCACCGCCTAGGACACTTTTTACCCACTTGTCTTGCTCGAGGCGGTCGAGTGCTTCGTTTAATGGACCAGGAAGCTGCCCGATGCCCAGCGACTTGCGCTCTTCCACCGACAAGTGTTCCA
>JAUQYW010000242.1 GCA_030587525.1 Candidatus Sigynarchaeota archaeon
GGAAGTGTCCAAGATGCAAAGGTGAAGGTCTGGTCGTGCACGCGGCCCTGGACCATGACAAGGTCGCCGCCTTGTTCAAGGAACAAGAGGAATCCCGCTCGGACCCCGACACGTTCTCCGAGGAATTCTCCAAGGAGCTCAGGGAAGCCGAGGACGAGGTTAAAAAGGGCAAGTCTATCACGCGGGATGAGCTCTCGAAAAGGATGGAATCCTGGAAGGAATGATCATGGCAGTAGAGATCAAGATCGTGGTGACGGTGATGAACGGGCTCGAGTTCGCGTACCGCATGCGGATCGAGCGCGCTGGTGACATCGTGACGTATTCCATCGATGCCGCCGAATGAACTCTTTCTTTTTTTTATCTTGTTGGCCAGGAATCAAAGGGGTAACTTTTGCCTATTTGATTTTTGTTGATTTTAAGAACCAGGAGAATAATTGGCCAGGAATTAATGGGATAACTTTTGTCCCATTAATTTCCAGCCCGGAAATCAAACACGTAACTCTTGCGTAATTGATTCTGGTGATCTTCAAAAATCAAAGGTGCAACTCTTGCACCTTTGTTTCCTTGGCCTACAGTCAGGAGCAGCCCGGGCGGATTATAGTAAGCAGAGCCAAGGTCTTGTTAGGGCTCCACGTGGGCAAGGGCATAGGCGTGGTTGTCATGGAAAACCTGGAAAAAAAGTGGCAGGTGTACCAGGCGTCTATCTCGTGGGAGCTATCGGCGTCTCGGGAAGGTATACCTTTCTGTGGACCAAGGGAAGGTATACCATCTTGGATCCACGCTATCTCGTGCGAGCTAGGCCTTCTGGCTCGTGAGAGCTATTTCGTGCGAGCTAGACTTTCTGGCTCGTGAGAGCTAGGTTATCGAGACATCCCGAATCGTGATGGCAACCGGGGCTGGATTCCCGGGAGATCGATCCTGGTTGAGTTGAGCTCCCAGGTGGGAAAAGTCATACTTTTCGCCACGGAAGTATGATGAACCTGCTTCGAACCTTGGTTTCTAGAAACCTGAGAAAGAATCGCGGTGATAAGAGCCATCGGCGCCCTTTTCGCCTGGAAAACGGCGGGATAACTTTTAGCCCGCGCCATAGTCCCGCGTGGTCATTATCGTGCAGCCAGGGCTCCATGACACGCTAGGCGCCCCGAACGCGATGGGTGAACGTTCTTATTATAGTGTCCAATTTCCCACTATTCTCGGGTTTCCGTGGAGCTAATATTAATTATTAATCGCCTATTCCATGGTCAAGCCAAGCCACCTGGTGAGAGGCCTTGCTGGTCGCTGGCCATGACCTGGGTTGCATCGACGCGAGGTGGCATCTCTCCTTTCGGCGCCTTGGATGACGCCTTTGACTCATCAAGGTCAAGGCAATGGTCGTGAACCTGCTTGGGATCTTGATCGGGGAGGATCGCGATGGGAGATTGGCTTGCTGGGCGTGGGGGATGGAGCCAGACCTTGATGAGTGGCATGGCACGCGTGCGGGAGTTGCGGGCAGATGCGGGGCTTGTTGAATGGTGAACGCGTTATTTATGATCGGATCCCGCGCCGCGGTCCAGGATCGGGGATCGAGATATCACCCTGCAAGGCCATCTTGCATCAATAAATTAAAATAGCATTCAAGGGAAAGTCAATATTGTTATGGTGCTTAGCGAAGGGTACTATTTTTCAAAATTTCCCGAATGCAACCGGGTATGCCCGATATGCTTCCATCGGTTCAACACGCGGAATGCTTCCGATAACCACACTCGCACTTGTTCCTATGAATGCAGCCTCAAATGGAAGATTATCAATCCGCGCCAGAAAGAAAAACGCCGCGAGAAAGCCGATGCCTTGCTGTTGGAATGGAAGCATGAAATGCTTCAATTGCAGGAATGCATTGGTTGAATCAACTACTCGAATGCGAGTTAGTCTACTCGAAAGTGGGTGGGTTCGCGGACCTTGGGCTTGCTCTATAATGCATCTAGTGAAGGGGCTTGCTAGGAGATGACGGGGGCATGACATCTTATTCATCAAAATCAAATAAATGTCCCATTTTTGAATGGTGTATGGGCTTTTCACGCTTTGATGGTTCACCGATGATTTCTGGGAAGTCCAACACTCCAATTCGCAAGGCCACGTGGATATTATCGTGATCTATGAACCCGTGGATTTTTGTAACTACATCACCGATAAGATTTTGATCATAATAATCAGCCAGCAGGAATATTTTCGCTTGGTCATAAAAATCGTGAAAATCGAACATTCTAATGCGGCCAAAATCTGCAAGGAAGATATCGCCTTCTACTTTTTCGAACCTCTTTCCCTTGTTTCTCTTGTCATTCAAGTCCAGGTACTCTAGCTGATAACGCAGATAAACTTCAAGGAATCGTGACAACGCAGATGGTGAGATCAGAACGATTTTTATCACACGTTCAAAATAAGGTGGATTCTCGGTCAGCATCAACATCCAATCTTCATAAGTGGATTTTAGGTCGGCTTTGAAAGTCTCGGATTCAGGAATGTCTCTAATCTCTTGTTTCAAATAGCTTTTGAAGTGCTCGTTTAATTTCCCATAAACGGAAACGATATCCTTCATCACGCTCTTGAAAAATGGCGATTCCACGAATAGCGATAGAAAATCATTCTGGGACATCGCGGAACCGGAGAAATACTCTCGCAAGGCCCGATTTATTTTCAACAAGATCTTGTAGATCTCGTGCAATTTCAAAGGATCCAATGCAAAATATCGGAGATCAGGCGTGGGCCCGTTATCAACCTTTCGGTCTTTTGTAAAAACCGCCGTGTTCTTTTTTATTCTCGAGAAAGCCTTCATTAACGATATTGCATCATCATCCGTTCCGAAAGTCTTGTAAAATGGACGGATATCATGCTCCGATAAGAACACTATCTTTTTTTTCAATACAATATCAACGATTTCAGAAAGATAGTGTTCCTTGCCATCAAGCATCGTCACGAGCATGAGTGCCATTCTTTTTTGTTGTGGATCCAATGACTTCTGAATCTCGTGCATAGGTAAAGACATGGCATAAGTACCTATAAACCCAACTTGCCCGCGTCTAGCCACGAGTCATGCGATAAGTCTAGTAATCGCAAAAACGATATGATTTTGCGACTAGTCCCCGTTTTCAAGGCTCTTTGCGACCAGGTGTTTATATATCACTTTTACTATGTCAATGATCAAATCAGCAAGAAACGGGTGAAAAAACATGATGCTTGATTTTGGAAAACGCAAGCCGTTCCGGTTTCACAAGGCACGGGCTTTAATATTACCCGCATTTTGGGTTCATCAATTTTTACCTGATGAAAACTCAAAAGTCATGGTCACGGGTAATGATAAAGAGCTGATCATCAAGATCGTGGATACACCGATCGCGTGCGGGCCTGGTAGCCCCGGGGCACCCGCACAAAACACGAAAACAAAAAGCGAGGTCTAATCATGGGCAAGCTCGCGTGTTGCTGCGTGGTCATGGTCGTCATCGTCATGGTCTATCTAACCAAGGCCTGGGGATGGTGGTAAGCATGCTTAGCATCACGATCCTCGAGCTCTTGCACGCCGCGATGAAGCCGCTCACCACGGCCGCGATCTCCCGGGTTCTTGGCGTGGACCAGTACTCGATCAAGCGCATTCTCTCGATCTTGAGGCACCGGAACGCGGTGGATTGCGTTTGCATCCATCGCGAGTTGATCTGGTGGTCCATCCCGGGGACGCGAACCCTGGCGGTCTCGATGGAGAAATGGCCTGGAGTCGACGCTAGATCGGAGGGTGAATGATGGTTAAAATAAATGACATGACCAGGCGGCTCGGGATTCTCAACAGAGCATGCCCCCTCCCATTACCATCGTTCTCGGATCGCCATGACGACGTGACATACACGGTGGTACCGCGCTTGGCAAGATATGATGGCGAATTTACCTTCACGACCTTCATAGTCCAGTCCTGGCTCGAAGGGAATGGATGGAAGCCTCACGATGCAACCTTCTCGCAAGTGCCAATTACCCAGTTCGAGACCTTGCGGGCCATGGCAAAGAACGCCGCGTTGATGATGCTCAACGCGACCAGGAACCGCGAATCAGCCGAGCTTGTCATGAAGACCTTGACAGCCGATGTTCTGAACGAGCTCGATGAATTCAAGGAAGCCGTGAAAAGGGGCAAGCTCCAGCTGCAGGGTGAATCGTGATGAAGCCGGGAAAAACTTTGCACCTGCCAAGTGCCGAGATCGGGCGGCGTAGCAAGGCTGCAAGGCACACCAGGCACACCAGGCAGCGAAGCTCCTACTTGCGTCGCTATGTCCACAAGGAACAATACGATCAGCTCGTTGCCATCGCTGACGCGCTGGACATGACCACGACGCAGGCCCTCGGCATCGTGATCGATGCCCAATACCAGGACATGGCCAGGGCAGGAGAGTTTAGGGAAAAGGATTAGCAGAGGTAGGAATGCATCATGACACGGCTCACGAAGGAACAAGCAATAAAAAAGAAAGCTAAGATTGCAACTCTATTAGGCCAGGGAATTCCTATGGCGAAGATTGCAGAGCAGCTTAGCTGTAGCCTTAGAACCGTGGCAGAAGTGAAGTCCGGCCTGGGAAATAAAGGTAATAATGGTAATGGTAATGCTAATGGTAACAAGGTGCAACAAACCAAATTGACCGAATCAAATCCCATACCATGCTGCAACACGGTAAGAAAATCACTTGCAACACAAGCGGGGAGTCTGATTTCCAGGCAAGACGTGAAGGCCTACATCCGATCCCTTGGATATGAAAATTACATTTTTGGCATTATCGATGACTTGACCGAGGAACACCTTGATTTCGATCCCCCGAAGCCTCGCTTGACACGGGCACAACTTGCAAGGAAATATGGCAAATATGACAAGAATCGGTCCTGGGCTACTCGCATCGTGAATCGCTTGCTCAAGGATCATCTGATCTACCCTGATCCAGGCATCTCACGTCTATTTCTCAAGAATCCCGGGATCTTTGGCTCTCCTTCCTCGACACCTGTTGACCAGCTCCTTCAAGACAAGTACGTGAATAGGGTCCATCGCGTTCCTGTTACATGCGAGGTGGCCCCCAATAGCAAGCTCATCAATGAATCACTCCGGAAGCGAAAGGCATGGATGACGATTAAGGGCCAAGGTATTGAAGAGCTGGGCTGGGAAAAGAAACTCATCACCGATGCTCCAGAGATAGCAAAGGTCTGGGCAAAGCTTTGTAAATTACCAGAATCGAAATTCAAGCCCATTTCATGCCCGAATCAAATCAAGTTTTATGTTCTTGGCTACGGGAATGATTATGAACAAGCAAAAAATGGTGCGTGGCGATCTGGCAAGATTTTACACGACATGTTTCAGAACAAGTATTCCTTGGAGCTAGGGTTCAGCACGGGTTCGGAGGACGAGGTTTCTCGGTATAAGCATACCAAGATTCCAAGGGACCTCATCACTGATGATTCGCCTGAAGAAAATACCATGCATGGCGTTGGGGACAAGGGAGGTAAAATTCAAGACGACATCACCAAAGCCACGGATAGGGCCACCAAGGATATCGGGTCATTGAAAGACGAGCTCGCAGGGATCAAGGGTGAATTGAAGGATTCGAAGACTGGAAATCTTAGCACGGCCGAGCTCACATCACGCATGAATGATTTAGACAAGCGACTTGAACGTATCGAGACAAAGATCGACCGTATCGAGCCTACATTTAGTAGGCTCGTGGATGTGCTGGAGCGTTTAGCTCCTGCTTGATCAGATAGATAGAAACACACGCGGAGGTAAAATCCATGATCGAAGGAAAAACGAAGCCCTCGAAATTTGACGAGCTATACGAGGAATATTGCAAGGAGCAGGAACGTCTCGATGAATCTCGCAACAAGCTTGCCAAGATCGAGAAGCAGATTGATGGTGTAACTGAAAAGTAATCCTTTTTTCTTTTTTTGATGAACCTTACCTATAGGCCTGGATATATCGGTTCGTCATGAAATACTTATTTCACGATGTTGATTCTGATTCTGGTTGTCACGCGAAGTATATCCATTTTGCGGTGAAATAGCAATTTCACGAATTATCAATATCTGTACAGATATACAAGAAAAAAGAAAATTTATTCAAATATTGATAGATCTTTAGGAAATTTCTCGGTCGGCACGATCAAGAATATTATGATGGATCAAGGCTTCCGCGTGATCCTTTTAGAGACCCAGATGATAGCCACGACGCTTGCGAAGCCGAGGGCGGTCATCTCGAAACCATTAATACCGGTATTAGGTGTTCCGCAAACGAGCCCCCAATATGTCGTGAATGTGGTGAAATTCATCACATCCCACGCATAGTGAAAAACTCCTGTGATATTATCATAATAAATCGCATAACATCGGCTTATCCAGTTATCGAAAGTGAGCTCTCCAACCACGTTTTGAGACACCAATGATTTCGGGAACGTCCATTCGATCTCGGTCGCCGAAACATTCCTTGCACAGTTGAACATGCTCCCGTCTTCGACAAACATGGATCCATTCCAATTCGCGCCTGACGAATCCGTGAACGCAGCAATTTGGTACTGTTCTATCGCGGATCCATTTGTACTGATCTGGACTTCGATGAAGACGGCTCCCGAACTGAGATTTCCCTCGTCAATCGCATCCCAGAATTCGATTCGGATGACCCAATCCGGTTCATGATCCTCCCACGTCAGCCTCTTGATATCAATACTCGGTGCCGACGGAGGATTACCACACGTTATGTATGCGATTTCATTTTGCGAATCATATGAATTCTCCACCCCGCCTACCACATCGTTTTGCGGGTCATCAAGAATAACACCTTGGCACGTGCCTTGCCGAGGAATGAATGCCAGCAAGACAAGACTAAGGATTGCCAATATATTGAATGTAATAACCATTCTCGTACGTTTCATCATATTTTATGCATCTCTTTATCTTAATACTATTACATATATCCTTCCGATGCTTGCGATAAAAGCTCAACCATCTAACACTTTTTTTTGGAATTCGTTCTCAAAACTTCGCTGTTTTAGCTTTTTCCAAAATATCTATCAATGAAACCATAGAAAGTGGTGATTTCTGCAAAAAACTTTCGTTTTAGGAAAAAGGGCTAGATAAGGAATAACATGGCGTTCGGAAAGTTTAATTTTTGGAAAAACCGGGATCCTCCTAGTACATATTATTCGTTCGTTCTTGTACTTCAATTTACGTGGGAGCAAGATACTAAATGGTCGAAAACAAAGATGATAATACATTAGCGACAATTAAACGAAAAATATCCAAAGGCGCGACCCAAACCTTTACGAAAACCAAGGCTTTTTTTCAGGCCATGGACAAGCCAACGCGAATCTTCGTGCTCGTATTGATGATCGCGGTCGTGGTGGAGATTCCCCTTTTCCTTTCCATCGGGATGAACGCCGGCGGCCCGAACCGGGCACCAACGCTCGGGGTTATATCCCCTGTAGCGAACATTAATATAACCGAAGGAGATTCGATGCTTTTCTCGGTGAATCCTACGGATCCGGATGGTGATAGTCTTTCATTCGCGTGGACGGTGAACGGGCAGTCTCAAGTGGGCAACGTTTCCTGTCTGTCCTTCATAACCAATACCACGTCTAGTGGGTCCTACGTGATCAACGTGACGGTATCGGATGGCGTGCACCAGGTCGTCCAATCATGGAACGTGACTGTCATCAACAAGCTAACACGATTGGGCGGCTTTTGCATCGAGGAAGATGCTTGGCTCGTCGCGGATGGCGTGCTCTATTTCGGGGGTGGATTCGTGGATGGTAGTGACGATTACATCGCTCCCGGGGCGGAGCTCTGGCGCAGCGACGGCACGCGAGAAGGCACGTATATGGTTGGCGATTTCAGGCCAGGTTATGATGGTTCGTATCCCGATGATTTCGCACAACTTGGCGACGAGATCATTTTTTCGATGGACAATGGAACCACCGGCGAGGAGCTGTGGAAGACCGACGGTACCGAGAACGGAACCGTCTTCGTGAAAGACATTTATCCCGGCTCACAAGGTTCCATGATCTATTACATGACAGCTTGCAACGACGCGGTGTTTTTCACGGCGGAGATGAATGCCACGACATATGCTTCGTTGTGGACGTCGGACGGCACGCCGGCGGGCACGCGCATGGTAGCGAATCTCGGCTCTGCATACTATCTCACGAGCTTGGGTGATTTGCTTCTATTCCAGAGCAATAGCCATCTCTGGTGTTCCAACGGCACGACGGCGGGTACGCAAATGGTGAAAGACATCAACACGGGCGGAAGCGATGGCATAGAATTTCTCAGCGTGGTGAACGGTGTTATGTTTTTCGTCGCGAACGATGGCACGCACGGCAGCGAGCTCTGGCGTAGTGATGGTACGGCAAATGGCACCTACATGGTAAAGGACGTGAATGGTACCATTGGTACAAGTTATTTCACGGTATGTGGTAATGTATTGTACTACTCGTGCGATGACGGCATCAATGGCGACGAGGTCTGGCGATCAAATGGCACGGCTACAGGCACGTACATGCTGAAGGATCTCAACACCACGGCGGGCACGGGTTCGTCTCCAGAATATTTCACGACAGCCGGTAATTACGTGTACTTCAATGCAGAAGACGGCGTGAGCGGTGACGAGGTCTGGAGAACCGATGGCACGGCTGCAGGCACGACATTGGTGGCAGACATCGTACCAGGATATAATGGTGCAGACATCGACGCGTCAGAAGACTACAAGTTTGGCGCAACGAGTAATTATGTCGTCTTCGAGGCGGATGATGATACACATGGTAATGAGCCTTGGGTGAGCGATGGTACTGAGGCTGGCACGATGCTTGTAGGAGATATCCATCCGGGTTCTACCGGCTCTTCTCCCGATTTATTCTTCTCCCTCGGGAATGCAGTCCTCATCTGGGTCACGGATGATATGGATACCTATGGTTTCTGGGTTTACTAAAAACCATTTGTAGTTTT
>JAUQYW010000245.1 GCA_030587525.1 Candidatus Sigynarchaeota archaeon
GTCACGGGAGTCGTGGGAGCCCGTCTCGACGCGATCATCGTGATCGTTATCGGCATAGCAAATCTTCTCGCCGACGGCTTGGCGATGGGAATTGGCGATTACCTTTCCACCCGTGCTGAAATAGATTACAAGAAGGACGAGCGACGACGTGAAGGCTGGGAAGTTGAGCATTATCCTGAGGGTGAAATGTCAGAAATGGTCGAGATCTATATGAAACGCGGTTTGTCGAAAGAGGAAGCCGAACAAGTGGTGAACATCTTCTCCAAGCATAAAAAAACATGGGTCGACGTGATGATGCTCGAGGAACTAAACTTGGTTGAAAACGAGGCCTCCCCCAAGAAAAACGCCGTTATTACTTTCATCTCCTTCGTGGTCTTCGGTTTCATACCACTCGTTTCATACATCATCATGGCTCTCATTCCCGGTGGATCTGCAATGCCGGCTGTCACGTTCGTGCTGGCAATTATCGCAACGGGAGCGACGTTATTCATTCTCGGCGCGATGAAATCCAGGATTACAAAAAGGCGCGTTCTTTGGTCTGGTTTAGAGACGTTGTTGATCGGCGGAGGCACGGCGCTACTTTCATTTGTCGTCGGTTCGGTTCTCGATCTCCTGATACATTTCAACATCTAATCTATCTCTTTCTTTCTTACAAAACCATCGCAAAGAAGACGAACGGAGTAATTTCGTTAGAGAAAAAATAGAAGAATCCGAGAGGATAAAAACTAAATTATCCCACCCCGCCGCCGACGAGAAAACCGATGCCGTAGGATGCAAGAAACGCCAGCGTCCCGGCGATGAGCATTTCCAGTCCGGATTTCAGCCAGTATACGCCCGTGATGTATTTCTTGAGCGCCCCGACGAGGAACAGGCCGAAGAACGTGACGAAGGTAGCTATCCAGAAGATCGTCATGGAATCAAGGAATTGCAGGACCATGTATGGGAGCGTGGGGAACATTGAACCGCCCATGAATGATAGGAAGATCACGATCATGCCCTTGAGCTCGCCGCCTTGCTCGATCTCGGCGGCACCGAATTCGCCGATCACCATCTCGTGAACCCACAATTTTGGATCCTTGATGATTGTTTCCACGATCTGGTCCAACATACCTCCAGTGAAGCCTTTTTTTCGATAAATGCTCCTGAGCTCTTCCTTTTCAACGTCGGGCACGAGCTTGATTTCAAGTTTCTCTTTCTTGATTTCATTCTCGAAAAAGTTTCTCTCGCTCTTGTGGCTCAAGAACTCGCCTGCCGTCATCGAAAGGGCGCCCGCGATGGTCGCCGCAATGAGAGTGAGCAAGATTTCCGCGGGTCCGAGCTTTGCACCAGCAATGCCAGCTAGCAACGCGAAGATCGAAACGATGCCATCGTTCATGCCAAAAACCACCTCTCGGACGAGCGACCCGCCTTGCACGTGATATTTATCCATGTATGCTTGTCCTGACATATCAAATCTCGACCTCCTTGTAGAATTGCCCATCGTGCCGGCACACCGGACAAACTGAACCGGTATTATCGCCAACGCGCAGATTTCCGCACACGTTGCATACCCAATATTTTATGGCAATGCCATCTTGCCCTTGCTCCACGCGATCCACCGCTTTGCTCAGTATCATGGCATGCATCTTCTCGACCTCGCGAGCCCATTGCATACTCAACCGTGCAACTTGTTCATCCTCTCTTTTGCCCCGTTTCAACGCTTTCATAATGCGAGGATACATTTCCTCGTATTCCATAGTCTCCCCGCTGACTGAGGCCTTCAAGTTCTCCAAGGTGGTACCCTCGGTGAAAGCCTCGTCCTTCGGCGAGAATTCCTTGCCATAAGCGCGCTTGTGATTTTCCAGGTGCACTCGTTCCCCGGTTGCCAGTGCCTTGAATAAATAAGCTACATTTTGCAGCTTTTCCTTGACAGCGATCTCGGCGTACTTGGTATATCGCCTTATAGCGTTATACTCCCCCGTGATCGCGGCTTGTAAGAACTCGTCGAATCGATCCATATGCTGATCACTTGATCATGATCAATTGGCGTTCTGGTATAAAGGTAGAGAAAAAGGAATATAAGTGCATTACTCGATACCAATGCCCGCCAGCAGGTTCTTCGGCGAGGGCCGGTGGAACTTCAAGCCGATCTCGTCTTGCTTGTGGCCGAACGCGATGGCGATTAAATCTGTAAAGTAGAATACTGGAAACTCGTATGTTTCCCCGAACATTTTCTTGACGTCGCGCTGGGCATTTTCAAGGCGCTGGTAGCAGCTCGGGCACACGACCATGATGCAATTTGCGCCTGCTTGCTGGATGCTTTTGTATTTCCGCTGGTTCATCTTGACGGGGATCTCGTCGTCCGCCATTGCCACGCCAGTACCGCAGCAGAGCATCTTCTCTGAATACTCGATTGATTCGGCACCGAGCGCCCGCACGATCTCGTCAAGCTTGGTGGGAAAGAACGGGTCATCGAGCTGGTGCAATTCGCTTGGCCGGATGAAGTGGCAGCCGTAATGAACGGCGACCTTGAGGCCGACGAGGGGTTTCTTGACCAGTGCCTTGAGCGTGTCCACGCCGATTTCCTCGTACAACACGTGGGCGAGATGGCGCACGGTCGACACGGTGCCCTTGAATGACCGGTTAACCTTGGCCAGCTGGTCGTTGATTTCTGCCTTGAGCTCCGCGTCATGCTTCAACGCGTGGTTCGCGTTTTTCAGCGAGAGCACGCAACCGCTGCACAAACCCATGATATCAGTCGCTTTCATGTCTTCGGCGATCGTGACGTTCCGTGCACTGAGCGCCATCCATGTCTTCTCGCTCACGCCCCTGATACCGATGGGGTCGGGACAGCACGCGGCACCTTTCATAGGAGTCAGGTTAATGTTGAGATCCTTGCATATAACCTTGGCCGATTTTTCCACGAATGGTATACGGGCAGGAATGACGCAGCCCAGGAACAGGGCTTTCTCGATGCGCGGAAGCTTGACTTCCTTGCTTAGTTTTGCTGCTTCGGTCATGATCATCACGCCTTCATCCAGATGGCTTCTCCGGCGGGGCCGCAGCCGCCTTATCGGCCTTGAACTTTTCCACGATCTCCTTCATACCGGTTACTTCCATGAGCGTTTGCAGCTCCTGGACGGGAATCACGATGTTTTCATCGAGCTTCTGCTCCAGCCCAAGTTCCTTGCGCCGCCTCACGAGGGGGTCGGAATATGGAACCGCAACGCCGAAATCAAAGACGGTCATAGATTGGGCCTTGTATGCATCGGGCACGAATCCTTCAAGTACGGCCAGATTTTTCAGAACGCCGAAAATCTCGGTCAATTCGACGTTTTGTGGACAAGCCTCGTCACACGTGTCGCAAAGCGTGCATTGCCAGAGGACCGGATCCTTGATCAGCTTATCTTTCATACCTAGAAGGGATTTTTCGATGATGCGTCGAGGATTATATTTTCCGTTGGTCTCCTTGGCAACAGGACAGCCTCCACTGCACGTGCCGCATTGGTAACAATATGACAGCGACAAGGCACCGTGCATTTTCAAGAGCTTGTTCCGGAAATCGAAATCGATGGTCGATGACATTGCATTTACTTCCTGCACGATGGTTTGATGAATTGGTGATGTTCTTGATGGAAGCACCATTTTGAACGATAACCACGAAACGGTACTTGGTCTTCAATGACCTTCAAATCCACGGATGTATATGGTTTAGGAATTATAACTCTATCAGCTTTCGTTAAAAAGGAGGTAAACGGCACCACCACCCTCGGTTCATAAAGCACTTTTAGGAAGGCGTGGATTCACATAAGCGTGATCCCCGATGCCTTCGAATTGCATCAGCCTTGCATCACCAATCGATCACGCCGTGTACCAGCGTGATGCCAATGATTCCGCCGAGGTGAAGGTAGTAGGAACCTTTCGTTGCAAACATCCGCACCAAGGAAGCACCCTTCACGCCCGTATTATATCGTCGGAAGGGAAACCGGGCCCATGGAATGACATCCTTGTTGACAGCACCACGCGAAGTTTTTCCCGTGCTCTCCAGGTGCATAAAGCTACAGGATGGAACCAGGTAGAAATCGTTATGCAAGATCCGGGCAATATCGCCAATTCCGTGATTGTCTCCCACGTCGGCGTGGGTGAGGTCTTTGTTACTGCCGGTCAATCCAATTCTGCGAATAGCGGAACGACTCCACTCGCGCCTCTAAGCCCTCTAGTTTCGGCGCGATCGTTGACCGCATGGCAGCCGGCTAAGGATCCACAACCGATCGCCGGGGGAGTTGGTGGATCACCTTGGCCTCCCATGGCCGATGCCCTTGTCGAAGCATTGCACGTGCCGGTCGGGCTCATTTCGGTCGGGGTCGGGGGAACGCCGGTCGCGTCATGGATGCCGAGCAAGAAACGCCCGCGATGGAAATGGCTGGCACGGCTCACCAGGACCAACAATTTTCCCCGCCTGGAAGATGCACTGAAAATGGCAGGCGTGAAAGGGGCCCGCGCGGTCTTGTGGCACCAGGGTGAATCCGATGCCATCGAGGGAACGAGCAAGGACGTGTATATGAGCCGCCTCCAGGCAGTGATCGATGCGTCCCGTGCTGCCGCCGGCTGGAATATACCATGGCTCGTTGCCAGGGGAAGCTTTCACACCACGCCAACACCGGAACGCATCGATGCCATCGTGGAGGCACAAAAATCGATCGTCGACAACAAGACGATTTTTCCAGGCCCGGATACCAATGATCTCACGGGGTTAAAGTGGCGCGCGGCGGATCTCGTGCATTTCAACGAAGCGGGACTCGTGGAACACGGAAATCGGTGGGCAAAGGCCATCTTGAGCGCGTTTTTCCGTGCTTAAGAAATCTTACGATTTCTTGTTCTCATCGTTAATTTCATCTAGTGATTTTCTTAATCGCATAATTTTTTCATCAAGCTTCTCATTTTCACGCAAGGCGTCCGCTGCAGTGCACACCATGTTGAGCAGAGCAAGTGATGCTTTCTTGGATCCGTATCCATCCAATGTGTTTGAAAGGTTGAGTAAATCGATGACCGCGTTGAATAATTCAGGCCGGCCAAAAAGATTTTGAAACGATTCAGTCAGGCGGGCGATTCCTTCTTCGGTAAATTCAACAGGCTCAGTCTCGCCTTGTACCGCCAGATCCAGTGCCTCCTTGACGATCGGGTGGACTTCCCTCTTGGGACGAGCCTCTCCTGGTGTTGCATTCACGAAGGAACATATAAAAATCCACGAATAAAAATGTGTGGTCATGTACAGGAGTATCCATGTGTAGTTATTTGCGGGAGGATAGAAGCCCCGCCACGATTGCATTCAGGACCTCCCCAGCGCGCTCGAAAAATCGTAAATCCGCAAGGTTATCCATTTGCGTGGGCTCTTGGTTTATGATGATAATTTTCGCACCTTGTCTTTTTGCCATCGGAAGTATGGAATTCACGGGTTCGACGCTCAAGGACGTACCCACCGCGCACAGCACGTCGGCTAAGCGGGCATGCACCTGCACGCGATTCCATTCTAGATCGGACGGATCTTCGTCGTCCTTCACGACGCTCGGTCGGAAGATTCCTCCACATTCGCAACGCGGTGGCCGCTCATCAAATTTCGAGATGGTCTTTCCACATTTCGTGCATCGCTCAAGCATCAAGTTCCCGTGAATTTCACTTAAGATTTCGGGTCGAATTCCCGACTTGATGTGCAAGTTGTCGATATTTTGGGACACGAGAAATTTCAGCACGCTAACATTTTGAAGATTGACAAGAGCAAAGTGCGCGGGCCCGGGAGATGCCTTCTGCCAATTTTTCACGAGCGCGCTAGGCGTGGTCAACTTAGCTGGCTTTTCCCCGATCTCGCGCACGCTCACATAATCCGGGATTCCAGCCTCCGTGCTTATCCCTGCACCCGTTAGGACAGTAAAATGCTTCGCATTTGCGATCCATTGAACGGCAATCGCAATTCTTTTCTTGAAGTCGGGTTCGGGAAGGTTAACGACCTGCATATTTCTCACGTACAAAATGGCCGAATCAAAATTTATACTATGAGTAATCACTAATAGAGGGTTTTAATTTCCATTCAAGGGTCGAGAGAGCGGCGCTCGTCAGGAAAGAGGAGGGCATCTTCTTCCTCCTCGGTAGTCACCTTGAATTTCTTGTAATGTTCGATCTTTTTTTCTTCCAAAAACGTGTGGATGATGCAGTTTTCTATCGTGGGGGCAAAGAGCAAGTGGTAGGGCTTGACGACCATCGACGTGCCATAATTCAGCCCGTCTGGGCTGATGTAGAAAGGACGATCGGCACGCACGAAGCAAGCGTTGTGATTTGATGCAAATGGCCAAAATCGGTCGCTCATTTCTTTCATAGCAGATTTCCAGCTAGCCACGAGCAATTCGGGGGATTGTGCATAAAAGTTCGGCAAGATGATATCGATAGGGATGAATATAAAACGGGGTTCTTGCTGCATCGTCTCCTTGAGCAACGTATCATCCTCGCTATCAAGGCAGATCAAGATGGCGATGTTCCCGAATTCGGTCTGGAATATCCCGCTGCATTCACCGGGGGTGAGAGACGTTTCTCCGGATAGTTTTCTCTTTCTGTAGGTTCCAATGATATCTCCTGAAGGGCCGAATATGACTGACGTGTTGTATCTTTTACCAGTGGTCGGTTCAAGCTCGACCATGCTTCCCAGGATCACGTGCACCTCGTATTTCGCAACGATCTTCGACACGGCCGCGAGATAATCATTGTCACGAGAGATTTCTCTTGGTTTATCGTTGACGATATATTCTGGAAAGACAATAAAATCAGGCTTGTAGAGTTGCACCTCATCCGCAAGGTATGTCTCGAGAAACGTGGAAATCTCGTCTCGATTCATTGGCAGCTGCTGGCAGACTGCAAGCTTGATCCGTTTCTTAGAATTCATAAAACATCTAACGTTTTTCAGGAGTCTCGTGTATTGCTTGTTTCCCGTTTTATTTCTTCATGGGCTATCTCTTCGATGGCGGGATTGATGGAATACCGTTGTTCTTTTGTTGCAAGTTTGATGTAACCACGGTCGAGGAGATCTTTTAGGCGTGCCTTGATCTTTGCTTTGGTAAACCCGTATTTTACAAACTCATTCTCAATTCTATCAGATGACGAGCCGTCGCTAGAGAACAAGAACATAAGCAATTTCGTAGGGAGATCTTTCGTGAATTCCATGATTCCCCGCGCTTGGTACTTGATATCCAGCAATTCTTCCTTCAATTGCTCGATCTGGTGTGCAAAATTGAGCAGCACGACTTCGGTTACGGGGATCTCGGCCTGGATCAGCGCGAATGCCTCTTGAAGCCGCTTCTCTACGTCCGAAGCCTCCTTGACGGGTAAAACGAACTGTGCAAGCTGCTCGAGGAACTTCACGAACGTGCTCGGTATCTCGTTTTCTTCGAGTATCAGCGCGATGGCTTTCTGTAACGGCTCGTTGTAGTAGGAAACAGCCTTGAGGTCCTTATCCTCCACGACGATCCATGGGGAACCATTTGAATCCTTTAAATGAAACTGATGTGCGACATCGATGGTCTGCACATTATTTATGTCTATCACGGTATCTTTTGGAAACTGATGCGTCACGATTGCGCCCTCATAGGCATCCCAAGCGATCACGAATATACATTTCGGCAATTGAATGCGCCTTCTCGTTGATACCGTGCGATTATTGTCCCAACATGTATACTCCCACGTCCATTTAAATAAATTGCCCAAGCAGACTATGATTCACTTACAACCTTAGAAATGACACGGATGGTTTGCAGATGGTAAATAAGAAAAATAGAAATAATTATACTAATCATACCTTGAGCACGATGTCGCGCTTGCCTTCCGCATCCATCACGGCGGTCATGTTCATCGTATGCTCCCGATCGTCGATCTGAGCATGGATCGCTTGATCGATCACGAAAGGCGCCTTTTCATCGAACCGCAGCAAGACGGGCACCTCCTCCCCAGGAACACCCTCGACGTGGATCGATGCAGACTTCCCATCATCAGCCACATCAATGGACGGGAATTGCTTGGCGGAACACGTGATGAACTTGGTCGAATTTCCAACCAAATAGACCCCGGTCATTATTTCAGGGCACAACACGACGAGTTCTTGCCCTTCATTTTCGAGCTCGAGCTCGATACGGGTCGTTTCCGTCGGGAGATTGACGAATACTATCTTTCCAAGCAAATACGCAACATGCTTTCCCTTGATCCCGATATCTTTCTGCGAGATGCCCTTGTCGTGCACTTTTTTCGGCCACAAGTTCATCACGTGCACGTAATACCACGCCAAGCCGCTTGGTTTCTTGCTGTAGGTTGACGTGATGTAGTACTTGGCATGTACCTTGAACATGTAATCGATGGGCGTGGCTGGTTTATCCGGTTTCAAGAGCAA
Organism: Candidatus Sigynarchaeota archaeon; assembly: GCA_030587525.1. Classification (GTDB taxonomy): domain Archaea; phylum Asgardarchaeota; class Lokiarchaeia; order Sigyniarchaeales; family Sigyniarchaeaceae; genus Sigyniarchaeum; species Sigyniarchaeum tengchongense. The sequence goes on from JAUQYW010000245.1 coordinate 8,405, forward strand.
CCCGTCGGAACGGCACGTTCTCATGATTAATTCTTTGTTTTCATTCCCGAGCTTGTCGCTGGGTGCAACCGGCCCGCCAGACAACGCTGCCGACAAGCATTCCATTTCGGGCCGGCGCTCGCGGTAAAACCAGTAGACCTTCTTGTCGCTGGAATAGAACGTGTCTTTGTGGGGCCAAAAACCGATGGCGTTGCAGAGCATCGATGTCTGGGTGAAATGCGGCAAGTACCACCGGCGTGGCTGCATACCGTTGTGGTCGTCGCTCGCCCGGGCTTGCATGACATTCGGCAGCTTCACGGCTTGCATCATAAACGACGACGGCGCCATGCAGTATTGCACGGTCATGCCTTGTTTCTCGGCACCGCGGGCCATGTTCCGGGTCCATGCATCGGCAAAATCGACCGTGGTTTTCATGACATCGATGGAATCATACTGGTAAGAGAGCCAATCTTGCAAATAACAGCGGAGTCCCCAGTCCTTGGCATCCTTGAACAAATCATCCCAGAAATCCTCGTGTTTTGGAGCCGCGAACAGTGGCAAGTTGAATGATTTCAAGCCTGGTTTCTGGACGTGAAACTCGTATTTCTTGACATAATCAGAGCGCGGCGAGAACCAGCGGGAATGGCACATGAGCGGTAACCTGTCCAGCTTCTCCCACATGTACTTCAAGCCATGGGGAAAAACGTCCGGTTTCGGTGGCTCGCCCCAGTGCAACGCCGAGCCGGACACGAATATCTTGAGCAACGCGGGGAGTTTCTCGTAGGATTTCGGGTACCACCACGAGTCGAGCTCGTAATAGCCGTACGGCAGGCCGACCTTCTTATGCTGCTCGCGCACGGCGATCATGGTGTCCTCGTAGTTTTTTCCCTTCTCGGTGTTGTAGTAGTAGAACGCGCCGTTGTCAGTGTTGTATCCAACGCTTGCGGTGATGGGATTGCTATAAGGATCGCGAATCTTCCCGCCGCCCGTGGCAGCGTGCCGGCGCCGGAATAACACGCCCCAGTCCTCGATGATCTTGTTGATCCCCTTCCCAAAACAGATGATGGATTCGAGCGAGAACCCAGCGGGTGTCTTTTCGACCGTGCCGGCGAGGCCACAACTCATGGCCCCTTGTTGCTTGTGTTTCTTGATGCCGGTCACGAAGAAGTGATCCAGCGTGGAGATCATGAACGCGTTGAGCTCGTCATCGTACATGACCACCGGCGCCGCGGCGAAATTGAAGTCCTTGCGTGGCGGGGCGAATTTCTTGTTCGCCCAGCAGAGCACGTGCTCGTTGGCGCTGTCATTCACGAACCACGGGTACTCGATCTTCGGCGTGTTGAACCCTTGCGCGCCGGAGTCTTGTTCCCAGGGAAGAATCAGCTTGAAGTGGATGAACGGATCAATGACGCCTTGCATGATTTTCCCGATCACGATCTTCTCGCTATCCCCGAGCGTCCATTCGATGGTGGTCTCGAGAATCTTGCCTAGTTCGGTCGTGCGGGGCGTGCTTTCCTCTACATTCTTGACCG
>JAUQYW010000256.1 GCA_030587525.1 Candidatus Sigynarchaeota archaeon
CCAGAGGTACATTTAAATATCGTTCTGATGTATTTTTCCTTAATCGAACCATGTAAACTGGTTCGACGTGGTGAGAAAATGAAACCGTACGTAGCATCCATTGAAAAGGAAACCATCGCAAATATTTTTTTCAGGAAGGTTCTATACACGGGAAAATACGCCCAGCTAGTTGTCATGTGCGTTCAAGCGGGAGATGAACTCGGTAACGAGGTACATCCAGCTGTTGACCAGTTTTTCCGCATTGAGCGTGGCGAGGCAAAATTTGTCTTTGATAATGGTAAAGAAGAGCAAGTTGCGAAGGATGGCGATGCGGTGATCGTTCCCGCGGGAACGTTCCATAACGTCATCAACAATTCCAAAAAAGACGTCCTAAAGCTGTACACGATCTATTCCCCGCCAAACCATCCCGAAGGAAGGATCCAAAAAACCAAGGCTGACGCCGAAGCTGATGAAGCAGCGGAAGCGAAGAAAGCAAGCAAGCCAATATCGAAAGAAAAAAAGGCTAAAAAGTAAATACATGCGGTATTTGTTCGATCATCAGCCAATCTTCCTTTTTTTTAATGCTCTTGTTTTATGCTCTTTGCACGACAGAAAGTTCCTCGGCGCCGAGTTTCACGGCTGCCATTTCTAACGCACCCAGCTCGATGTTGATGACACTCGTCCCGTAGCGAAGACGCGCAGAGTTTGGCTCCTTTCGTAAATTGCACATGATCACGACCGCCTTGTCCGCTATCCACGCGAGGAAAATATCGGTTCCCGATTCCACGTGCGGGACGGCGTGATCGATCGCGTGGAGCGCATCGCGAACCTTTCTTGCCAGTCGTGCTTCCCGATTCGCCGGCGTTATTCTGGCATACAAGGTCGCAAGGCTCGCGGGCACCCTTTCGAGCAAGCTCCATTCGATTCCAGGAGAGAGCCCTTTCTTGTTTCGCGTCGCGGCGTTCGCATCGAACAGGACCCGCTTGTACTTGCTCGCCCGATCTTGCCAGGCGCTGTCAAAGGTGGCGTTCCCGAGCACGAGCAAGATCTCCCCGTCATTGCCAGTGTCGCCAGGTAAAACCGCCCTGGCGGGAAGCCCGGCCAGCAAAGGCCACCACGGGATTTCGAAATCATCGTGACCGACGGCAACGTGTACCGGTGCGACGCGCGGGTGGATGATATCCCCGATAATGCCGGCGATTGCTCTTAATTTCGGCAATGCCACGCCAAGCTTCTTCCAGTAGTCCTCGTCGATGATCCACATACCTCCCATGAGAAAAATCTCCGGGATGCCGAACGCGATCGCGAGCTTGACCTTGCAAACCCAGTTCTCAGCGCTGAGCGCGCGGGCCGGATAGGCGGTGGTCTCGCTGTAGATCCTTGCAAATCCCATCTGGGCGATGTGCAGTTGCATACTGGCGATCTCGCTCGCTTTGCCTCTCGGGGGATCGAAGCTCCGGTCGTTAAAATGCTCTTCGCCCACGCGAAGATGCTTGGCATAGCCATTCCAGTCGGGAATGTGGATCCCGTGCCGTTCATCGCCCCGGTGCATGACCATGATGCCAAGCTCGATGCCCGTTAAGGAAAGCGCCTTGACGAACCCGGTCACCTTGCTGCTGATGAACCGGCACCAGTCGGTCAAAACCGGGGCCCGCTCGCGGCGCTCGATGGCCGCGCTGAGTGCACCCCGCGTCGCGTCATGATGATAGGTGTCATTGAACTCACCGATGCACGCGTCGCAAAAGCATCCTTGCAGTTCTGGGCCATGGTTTCCCGCACGGGCATCATCATCGAGAAACACGGCGGTGAACCCGAGTTCCCCGAGACGTTTCATCGCTGCCACGTTATCGGCGATCATCTTGGGCTCGATGTCCGCGCAAGAATACACTGGATTGCCATGACGATCCATCCGGTACCGCCAGTGCGGGGGAATCCGCATATCGAAGGCCGGATCGTCCGGGTCGCTTCTTCCGGGGTGGCCGACGGGGATGCTGACGGCGCCGGTTTCGAACCCGTTCCGTTCGAGCAACTCCCTCGCGTCCGCGAGCTGTTCCACGGGGCTTGCATCGAAATGCCCGAAAAAATAGCCGCGCAGCCATACTTTTGCAACACCTGCATCCTTGAGCATATTCAAGATGCGCCCGGATCGCGCGGGATCGAGCACGAGTTTTGCGGGCAAGCTGTAATGGAACTTCATAATACTTTCTCGTGCGCGGGATTTATAATGGCAATCGTGGCAAAAGCATGACCAGTGACGGACGGCATGAACGGTCGATTCATCACCATTCCATGCGTCGACATGCGAGCATTCACTGAAAATTCAGACCACTTCGGTTATTTTTTCGTGCGACCGTTTCGCACGCGGCACCGACGTGGACAGCGTTCACAAATTCGCACGAGTCGTAAACTCTTAATTCGGTAATGCTTCATCGTATAAAGAACGAGAAACGAACGGATTGTCCACTGATCGATATGCACGAAGCCAAATCCCGGAAGATAACGACCGGAACCAAGGAATGGGCCGACCACAACGCGAACTGCATTGATGGCTGCTCGCACGATTGTCGATATTGCTACGCCAAGAAGATGGCGATCCGGTTCAAGCGGGCGACCGCCGACACGTGGCGGACCATGAAAGTGCGGGAGCACGACGTGAAGAAAGGATATCGACGCAAGGAAGGGCGCATCATGTTCCCGACGTCGCACGACATCGTGCCTGACGAGCCATGCTTCACCGCGTGCATGACCATCTTGCGAAAACTATTGGCGGCAGGAAACAACGTGCTCGTCACGACGAAGCCACATCTCAAGGTCATCGAATATATCTGCACGAATTTCACGCAATACAAAAAATTGATACAGTTCCGGTTCACGATCACGAGCATGGACGAAAAAAAGCTGTCCTACTGGGAACCAGGCGCCCCGGGATTCTCGGAACGCATAGAAGCCTTGAAGTTCGCGTTCCACGCGGGCTTCAAAACGAGCATCTCGATCGAGCCGTGCCTCGATGATGACCCGCGGGAGCTGGTGGCGGCCCTCCAACCGTTCGTCACGGAGTCGATATGGCTCGGGATAATGAACTATTGCGGGAGCCACGCGTTCACTTCCACGGCTTCGATCAACAACTGGATAGCGTGGCTTTCTAGCAATCCACTCGTTAGATTCAAGGATAGTGTTAAAAAAAGGATCAAGATCAAGGATTGCACTCGATTTACCAAGCCGTCCATGGATAATTGAAGCATTACTATCGCAACCAAATCCTTATCACGATAAAAATCGCAAGGTGAATACGTGCCCGACATAATTGCATGCAAATTGTAAATGGAAAGCTGGTGGTAAAATCATGAAGGTCGAAGTAAAACCGACGAGGGAAGACGAGCTTGCCGAAAAAATAATCAGGGCCAAGCAAGATTACTATGACGGAAAACCCTCGATCAGCGATGCCGAATATGACCGCCTCGAGAATGAGTTGCGGAAGATCAATACCGACAATCCCGTGTTGAAGGTTGTTGGTTCGGAAATGGCAAAGGGAGATGTGGTGCACGAAATCCCCATGTTATCGGCAGAAAAGCTAGCCTCCGTTAACGGGATCCCGTCGTGGGCTGGAAGTAACGATATCGCGTGGGGTTTCAAGGTCGACGGCCTGTCCATCTCCTTGATGTACAATGGCGGGAACTTGATCCAAGGATCGACGCGAGGAAACGGGAAGAAAGGAGAAAATGTCACGTTCCAATGCTTCTACCTCGCTGGAGTTCCCCGCGTCATCGATCACGGGGGAAACGTGGAGGTGCGCGGCGAGGCATACATGCCCTTGAGCACGTTCAAGACGTTTCCCGACGCGAAGTCCGCAAGGAACCTAGCCACGGGAACGCTAAAATCAAAAGATCCATTGGTCGTTGCCAAGAGAGGCATCCACTTCATGGCATGGGACGTGATCATGGACGGCAAGCGGATCGACATCGACAAGGGAATAGCGCTCCTCGAGAAGCTTGGATTCGAGCATGCCGATCAAGGAATCGTCGGGAAGGAGGGCACGAAATCCATTTACGAGAGGATATTGGCATCGAGGGACACTTACGATTTTGAAATGGACGGGCTGATCTTCAAGCTCAACGACGCAACCGCGCAAGAGCAAGCCGGCTGCACCGATCACCACCCGCGGTGGATCGTCGCCGTGAAGTTCCCGTCGAAGGAAGACTCCACGGTCGTCACCGGGATGACGTGGCAAGTGGGGAGGACAAGGAAGATCACCCCGGTCGCCCATCTAGAGCCAGTCGAGCTCGGCGGGGCGACCATCACGAACGCGACGTGCCACAACATGAAGTTCATCCTCGACAACGACATCGCCATCGGCGACACGGTGTCCATCATCAGATCGGGCGACGTGATCCCGAAGATCACGGGAGTCCTGTCCAAGGGTCCGAATAAAGCATCCTTGCCAACCCTATGCCCCGAATGCGGGAGCCCCTTGACGGACAACGGAACCGACATATCTTGCACGAACGAGAAGTGCGGGGAAGCATCCTACCAGCGCCTCGCGAACTACATCGACGCGTTGAAGATCGAGCAAGTCGGGGAAAAGTCGCTCCGCAGGTTGTGGTCGGAAAAGGAGGTGAAGGCTCCTGCTGATCTCTACAAGGTATCACTAGACACACTCGTCGAGATGTTCGGGAAGAACGGGGAGAAGATGCACGCGCAGATCCACGGCAAGAAGGTGCTGCCGCTCGCATCGTTCCTCAGGGCCCTCGGCATCCACCGGCTTTCCAAGGTAATATCGGCCGTGCTCGCAAAAAAGTTCAAGACCCTCGACGCGGTCCTCGCCGTTACCGAGGCTGGGCTACAAGAAATCGATGGAGTGGGCCCTGAAATAGCAAAGAGCATCGTCACGTCGTTCAAGGACAAGAGCATCTACCAGCCCATCCTCGATGCCGGCGTCACCGTCGTTCCCTTCGAGGAGACAAGGGACATTCCAGCCCAGGAGAGCAAGAACGCTTCTCCCATCGGAGGCAAGCGGATTTACATCACGGGTTCCGTGCCGGGGTACAAGAAGGACACGCTCGAGGCACTCGTCACGTCCCGTGGGGGAGTTTGGACCAGCAGCGTGTCGAAGAACATGGACATCCTCGTCCTGGGAGACAATTTCGGGCCCTCGAAGGAGGAGAAAGCGAGAGAATTGATAAAGGCTGGAGCGAAGATCAATCTAATGAGCGCCGAGGAGTTCTTGAAACTAATCTCTTGACCCACTTCTCTCTTTATCCAGTACTATTAATAAGAAGATCGATCACAGCATGTCTGTGGAACGATTAAAACCGCGCGATGGAACGATATTTCGTGTCGTTCGTGGATTCACGACGACGCGATCGACCTTGTACACGCCTGGTGTCCCTCATGATTCTACAGTTGTTTTTTGCTAATGCAGGTATTGATTGGCTCCTGTTGCCAATGTGTGGCACCTGGTCCTGGAAGATGGTTGCTCGTGGTTTAAATTCGATGGTCAAAAACTCGATGTTTGTTCATTAATCATCGTATCTCATTCCTCATCCTCCTGATGTTCAGTAATTCCGCGCACATCCATCATTTTTAGACAGTCGCAACTACTCGTTAAAAAGTTGGTCAAACTTTGATAAGAAATAAGTAAATGGAATGACCAATGTCGTGATGAAGCTTGCCGTGACGAACGGGGATGTCAGGCAATGGTGCTGGCAATGGTGAAAATCGAGGCGCTGCAACCAGGCGACCTCGCGCCGCCGATGGTGGCTCGCGTGATCGAGCGCCAGAAGGGCTGGTACGAGAAAGACGATGCGGGGCAGCGATCGCTCGTGTATGCGTTCAGGATATGCGACGAGACGGGCTTCGCCACCCTCATCACGAGGCAGGCTGATGGAAAAGCTCTCGCACGCGTCATCGGCGAGGTGATCTCCATCACGGCGGGGGCGGGGCACGTGACTGCCAACACAAGGCCACGAGGAGCTGCTAAAACAGAGCCGCTATGCGTCCGGCTAGACACGCCTGGATCCTGGGCATGCATTGAGTTGCTGGGCTTTCCTTCCCTCGAGGCTTGCAAGCATCAAGACGTGATGCGTCAAGTGGCAAGTTTCAAAAGCCTTCAAATCAACAACCATTACCACGTGCAAGTGGTTGGTCTCTACTATACTGGTAATGAGCAATACGTTTCTGGCCTTCCATCTGGCACCTTGTTGGAATTACGGGCCGAACCCGAAAATCGGCACGATCCGTACGCCGTTAGCGTTTGGCATCAAGAAAAAAAGCTCGGCTACATCCCCCGGGAAGAAAACAAGCCCTATTTCAAGGCCTTGATCGAAAACGTCCTCGCCGTGCAATGTATGCTCGGTTGTTTCGTTCCGAATGGTCAATCCACGAGGGGCTACTATGCCCCCCCGCGTGCGAATGTCACGATTTCGACGTATTCCATCGTGGTGGAATGGCGACCGATCGTGATGATGCCAGAGGATGCCATGGCTTTGTGACGTGGAGCCTGGCCAAGAGCTGCATGCTTAGCGACGTCGCCGCGCATGGTCATCATGGAAGCAGGGGGAACATCATTCATTCTTGAGTGATATCTTGTGGTTCAGTGTTATCGTTTGAATTTTTAAACGGACAACCAATGTCATATATTGATGTCATCGCAACAAAAGAAGAAATTGAAGGTAGATATCTACGTGCCCATGAGCACATGCACGTGCGAATGGCAAGGGTTCGTGGATCAGGTGTTCGAGGTCTTGACGCCGTATATCAAGGAAATCGAGTTCGACACGAAGGATTCCGCCTCTCCCGAAGCCAAAGCTCGAAAATTACCGAGCCATTGCATCGTGATCGGCGAATACGTGCTCGCGTCCGCGTCCGAGTTGAAGGACAAGCTCCCCACCATGTTGACGAATGGCCAGAATGACAAAGCTGACGAGGCGTGGGAAGATTACTGGCGGGATTTCTCTAATTACCCGTATTGAAGTGCCCGGAATCTGTCGCTTGGAGTCTCCATGCAAGGACGGCGTGGCATCGGTTTAAAATCGGAAAGATGTATTCATTCATTTAGGTACCATCTCTTAGCTTCACCACGGCCGGAAAGCAAGTTCCGCAATAAAACAGGGGCACTCTCCTTCCCTCACAAGCGAGCAAAGGTAGAATTAATGAAGGAATGTTAAATACAATCAAAGTGATAAAGTATTCATGATCCGTTTTTCCAAATGGAAATATCGCCACCTTTTTTTGATGCTAGCATACATTCTCGCTTGGATGGCCATCTTCATGGGTTTCTCGATCATCGGATGGCCGGGGGACATCAGGAAGTGCGTTGCGCATCAAACGTGCTTCTGTGAATACGTCGATTTAAACACGCTCTGGGGTCAACCTGTTAGCAGCTTGACGAACTTTGCGTATGTCATCTCTGGTCTCGCGATTGTCATCTTCTTAACGATGAATGCCAGTTCGATCAGCCCGTCGATGAACGGCCCCCACGACAACTATAAGCGGATCACCCCTTATTCGTTCCTCTACGCCATACTCACTGTGAACGTGGGCATCGGTTCCTTGTTCATGCACGCGTCCCAGAGGAAGTGGACTGGAACCTTCGATGTCTTCGCTATGAACATGTTCATCGTTTACGTGCTCTTGTATAGCATCACCGAGTTCTTGAAAATGCCCTTGAAACGATTCCTCGTTCTCTACGCGGTCATCGAGGCCTCGATGTTCGTCTTTTACCAGCTCGACTTGATCAAGGCCAACACGGTCTTTGGGATAATCGTTGCTGCAACCACGGGGTGGGAGGTCGCTTTTCAAATCATATGTCGCAAGAAAAACCTTCCTATTCGGAGAGACTGGAAATATTTGCTATTCTCCGTTCTGTTTTTCGTGAGCGGGTTCGTCGTCTGGGAAATGGAAGACTTAGGCATCATTCCATGCGATCCCTTTTCGCTGTTGCAAGCACACGGGATCTGGCACGTGATAACAGCGATTGCGACCTTCATGATTTTCCTTTACATTCGTAGCGAGAATAAGTAATTTTGGATCACCTCTCGGTCGCTGTCTTCTTCATCGCCGCGATCAAGCGCGGCGTGTATGATTCGGTGTCCCGCAGCAACTTGTGCGTGAAGTCGTATCCAGTCCCGGTCCAATCTTTCGGCGGGGCGGATTTGAGCGTGAACTGGCTATCGAGGACGACGTCGATCGGGGCGGATTTAAGCTTGCGGAGCATCGCTTGTAGCTCAGGCCACCACCAGGCATTCTCATAGCCGTGTTGATGCTGCCAGGTCTCGGCAGTTGATACAAATACCCGCAGCGGTTCCCTCGGATCGCGGTTCTGCACGACGGCGGCATGGAAAGTCTCGAACGCCGTTTTCATCCGGAGTTGCATAATCAGGTCGGTGACGAACCGGCGGGGGTTGCTGAACAGGAGTCCTTTCAGCTGACCAGGCGTCAGTTTGTCGTCGGGGAGTTGCTCGAGCGCATCGACCACGGCCGACATCCTGACCGGGTTGCTGTCAGACAATGCCTGCCATGCCTGGACGACGAGCTCGCCTTGGCCGGGAATCAGATCGTCGGCGAAGTGAACATAGTCTTCCCGGTTGAGCGATTTGCCCGTCGCTCCTCGGACGAAGGCGAACGTGTTCGGCAGTTGGACACAGTGCGTCTGGGCGTTGCCCATGAGCCCGCGATCGGTAGCGTTTTGGCCACCCTTGTATGCGTGATCACCGCCGAAGTTCGTGAGGGGAAACGAAGGCTCGCTCTCGATCTGCCCGTAGCTGAAGCTGATGACGTACAACGCCACGCCCGCTTTCTTGGCGTAGGCCAGTCCATTGGCAATGCTCCATGGCTCAGGGTTGAGCTTCTTGAGCCGGCGCAAGACATCGACTTGCTCCCGCTTGGTGCCCCACGAAAACTTGCCAGTCTTGTAGAAGCGACAATAGCCCTGCCAGCCGACGTGCATCCAATAGACCAGTTCGATGCCTGGCCGCAGGCGATCGAAGAGGTTGCGATGTTCCATCAAGAGGTTGACAAACTCGGCGTTTGTCGAGCCAGGATACCCGCCCGGATCGCTGTCGATTATCGCTATGGCGTCGGCTTTGGCGAGCGGCCGGAGGACTTTCTCGCGCCGCGCCATCATCTCCCACATCGCCGCCGGGTCGCCCGGGTTGACGCGTGTGTCGCAATAGAAGAAATGTCGTCTTTCGCACGTCGCCTTGACCGCCTCGGCATTGTCCACGCCGACGTTGGGGCACAGCGCAAGCCAGGCCCGGAACCCGAACTCGTCATGCAGCATATCTATCACCTTGGCGATCTTGTCGATGTTTGCTTGATCGCTCGATGCTGGCGGATCGGGCATGGTCTCGAGCATGGGCCAGACCATGATCGTGTTGTAGCCGATTTTCTTCAGCCCGTCGGCGTAGCCGCGCCAATCGTCCAGCGTCCACGTGCGGGCGGCATAGGGGTGGTTGTATGGCCAATGCTGATGCACGTACATCCCGATGATTTTTCCGTTCATCTTGCCCTCCGTCTTGGCGGCCACGTGTCGCGAAAACATCAACATCGCTGCAGTCGTGCTTTGATCTACAAGCTTCCCCCGGGCAATAGAAATAGCTTTGGGGATGTGTGCGTACCTTCTGGGAATCGTCATTTGGTGGCTCCTTGAGGAATAGGCGATTAAAGCGAAATTGCTATAACAAAATGTTTCCAATGATTTTTATCTCCTCTTGCCGAAGAAATTTTCGAGATTCAATTTCGAAATAAGGTGAATCTGTGTGAGAGGTACAAAAAAAATAGCGCGTCATTTGTTTCTAGCAGAAATTTCGTTAAGTCTTGCCCTTTTCGCTCTTATATTCTTTCAAACGGCTGAATGTGCAAATTTCACCCAAGGATTATCAAATACAATAACGACTTCGGGTGTTCATGGACCTATCTACATTAATAGCAACACGCATGATTTACATGATAACAGCGCCAACCCATCAAAAACAACAACCGGCGATTCATCAGATTTCCTAGTAATCCTCATTCTTCTCATGATGATACCCCCGGTCGTGATTATCATTTACAAGTTCCTCCAGCAACAGAGGTTGTTTAGTCCACACCCTGCTAGTCAACGATCGACTATTCAATCGAGCGGCAAAAAGACGAACTCGAATTGCATGCGGTGTGGACATCCTGGTGTCATTTATTCCGCTGAGACAATCTTTGAACACGTGTCGCCAGATTCCCTGGTTAGATGCTCGAATGCAGTACAATCTTGTAGCGCAGTTTTTTGTTTGAAGTGTGCGCACGAAGCAGGCGGCAAGGGTTACCAATTCCTGTGCCCGAATTGCGGGCGCTTTCAATGGATTAACAACGACAACCAGATAATAGGTGAACATACGGGTCGAATATTAAACGACCCAAGGGGCTGGTCTTGGTGATTTATTCGTTAGTATTTCTTTATCTCTTTCTCTTTTAATGTCTTATCCTTAAACAACCGTCACTCGCTAGGTGCTGTGTGGGTTACCGGACTATGGATCCTGCAATGCTGATAGCTCTCCTATTCCTTCCGGGAGAGATGATAATCGATTCGAGCTGATTTCGAGTCTCGTCCCTTGATCCGTGGCGATCTATCGAAATAACGTATGAAATTCCTTCGTACTCATCTGCAGGAATCATCTTTATCCCGGAACGACTATTCTCCTCGCCACGGGTGAATATCAAGCACAGCGGGCATTTGGTCTTTCACGTGGTAAAGAGCACGGTAATCCCATCCTTGAACAGCTCGGCCATGAGCGACGCTGGTACCTATTGCAGCGCTTTCACCACGTGTTTGTAGAATGGCGATTCTAGGATGAAGGTGTTCGATCAAGTCCTATCCTCAATGGATTTCTCATCAATCGCGTGCCCATCCCTTTTTACCAGACATCCTCGCTTTCCGAGATTCTGAAGCATGGATGTTGTCTCGTGAGTGAAAGATGCGGAATCTATTCCCCTTAAATCGATGAACTTGAGATTTACAAGCTTGTCCATTGTTATAGGAAGGGATTGAAACAAATTTCCTCTTAAATCAAGCATGATCAATGATTTCAAATCCCCTATCGTGTCCGGAAGGCGTTTCAATAAATTATTTGAAAGATCGAGGGCTTCCAAATTTTCTAATTTCCCTATCGTGTCTGGAATCCGTTCCAAATGATTCGATGAAATGCTCAGTTCCCGCAATGCTGATAGCTCCCCTATTCCTTCCGGTAGAGATGATAATCGATTCGAGCTGATTTCGAGTCTCGTCAGGGCACGTAATTGACCGATTGAAGCAGGAAGACCGGAAAGGCTGTTTTGTCTCAACGCCAACTTCCTTAACGATCTCAAATTCTCGATCTTGATGGAACTCGAAATTTCAGTCAATCCTTGGTTGTATAGCCCAAGATGGGTGACATGGCCTTCGCTTGCATTAAAACCAAATGAATCGTTCTTGACTTCATCTACAAGAGGGATACTCTTGCCTATCCTCGATTCCACTGCAACAAGGACTTCACATTCATTTTGATACAGTTTGATTTCGTTATATTTCGATGTTTTTTCCTTCCTCAATCCTGTACATTTGTCGAAGATGGGGTTGGAGAGCAGGTCTGGGTAAAATTGCTCATCGGAAAGATCTCGCTTGGAAAGGGATTGGACTCTACTTAAAACTAATTTGAGTTCCGCGGGTAGATCGACACGGTCTAGATATATCACCAAAAATCCGATCTCTTCTTTATTGTAACGTTCCTCGGCCATAGCAATTTCGTTGAGCACGTCTTGTCTCGTTACCGATAATTTAGAAAGGAACGTGATGAACGAGGAACATGATTCCAGTTTCTCTGCTATTACCCTACGCCACGTTTCGCTTACCGCGATGCCCTCATCATACCAGATACGAATACCTTCTTGCTGGAGATGGCTTATGATTGGAAACACCAGAGGTTTATCAGCATGGGAATAGCTCACGAATATAAATGGCTCGCTTCCAGAATATGCACGAGGTGGTTTCTTGAAAGTGTCAAGTATACCAGAAAAGTTCTTCAAATCCAAGCTGGAGTTACCAAGCGCTTCAATCAGTTCACTGGGACTGGATAGTTTCAAGTTTTTAGTTTCTTCAGGCAGAGCATTCATTAATTCCTGCAAATATTGATCATCTTGACGGTTGTACTTGAAGAGGTGCTGGTAAATGTCGATTTCAAATTGTGTATCTTCGGGCAATTCCGTGGGTTGCAAGAAAATGGCGAGAAAAGGCTTATTCTTCTTGATCGCCCTCGCGATTTCACGTTTCACGTATATCGAGTTGATCGCAGAAGGAGACATGAACACCACGAAGAAAGAACACGCATCGATGGCTTTCACGATCTCCTTCACCCATTCCTTGCTCACGCCGATACCTTGATCATACCATATCCGGTATCCCATTTCATGAAGACGGAGAATTTCTGGATATACCACGCTCTTGTCATCGTGTGAATAACTCACGAAAATGAAAGCTTCTTTACCCTTATATGCTGGGAACGGGATCTCTTCTGCCACGAAGATGTTAGGCTCTTTCTTATCAGATGCAGGGAATGGTGGTTTGGTGTTATATTTCTTCTGAATTACAGCTTTTTCGACGACATCGATTCTTTGGGAACCACGGACAAGAAATTTCTTGTCGACAAGTATCGTGAAGGAGTGGTCACAGCAAGTACCTTTGGGAACAAGCTCACTTAGGAATCCATCTGGCGCGTTGTTCATGCGCAAAACGGAAATGTCGACTATACCCTTTTTTTTGCATACCGGGCAGCTAATACGGACTTGTCTAATCTCGTCTGTTTCGGGGAGGCTTGCCGGTGTCAAGGGAGGTATTTCATATCTAGAGGATATTTCCTCGGGGGATTTAACGGATGAGCGAATCCCCGAGACGTCCCAAATCTTCAGCGACTTGTCGGACGACCCCGAAGCGATCCTGGTGCCGTCTGGCGAAAATGCACACGTCCAAACCCCATCAGAATGTCCTGATAGTATGCACACTTCCTTGCCCGTCCGAGCATCCCAAAGCCTCAGCGTCTTGTCCCACGATGCCGAGACGATCGTGGCGCCGTCCGGCGAGAATGCGCAAGCCCAAACCTTATCCGAGTGTCCCGCTAGCGTGCGCTGCGCCTTCCCTGTGAGGGCATCCCAGAGTATCAGCGTCTTGTCGGACGAGCCCGAGACGATCGTGGTGCCGTCCGGCGAGAATGCGCAAGCGTGCACCCAGGCCGAGTGCCCCTTCAGAGAACGCATTTCCTCGCCCGTGCGGGCGTTCCATAGCTTCAGCGTCTTGTCTTCCGACCCCGAAACGATCGTGGTGCCGTCCGGGGAGAACGCACACGCGGTTACCCCGGAAGAATGCCCCCCTAGCGTGCGCAACTCCTTGCCCGTGCGGGCATCCCAGAGTTTCAGCGTGTGGTCGCTCGATGCCGAGACGATCTCGGTCCCGTCTCGTGAAAATGCACATGCCCATACCAAGCTCGAATGCCCGACGAGCGTGCTTATTTTCTCGCCCGTGCGGGCGTTCCACAGCTTTAACTTTGCGTCGTCCGATGCTGAGACGATCGTGGTTCCGTCCGGGGAGAATGCACACGAATATACCCCGTACGAGTGCCCCTCCAGCGTGCGTATTTCCTGGCCGGTCAGGATGTTCCACAGCTTCAACGTCTTGTCTCTCGACCCCGATACAATCGTGATGCCTTCCGGCGAGAAGGCACACGTATTTACCGTGTCCGTATGTCCTGTTAACGTGAGGCACGGGACATTGACTGCCGTTCTAACACCATCAACCAAGGTATATCGATTCAACATTCCATCGGCTCGCCAATAAGCCTTGCCACTGCATCCAATGCCGACGTCATTTTCGCGTCGCGTTGTATCCTTCGACCATTATCGAGGTTTTGGAATGCCGCCACAGCTCGCGGCACCAAGGATTTCGTGGCCTTTTTGAAGCCAGATGCGATGGAAGGACATGCCGAGGCGATCGAGCCATACCCGCCTGGAGTGCGTGGCCTTGGCCGTGCTGGGCGTGCTGGCGATACCAGTACGTGCGATCGCGACCGTTGCCACCACCGGCGCCGAACAATACTACCCGCAAGCATTTGACGCGATTGACTATATCGTGACGTTCTCGGTTACATATCACAATGGCAACATCTCGGATGGGCCGTTCTGGCTCGTGAACGCGAGCGGCCTTTATTATTTGCGATTCTGTCTCGAGGATATCAACGCGCCGGCCGAGACTATCGCCGGCAGGTGCGAATCTTCTTCGCCACTTGCGAGGAAGATACCTTGCGCCGCTTCACGTTGCCCGTTTTCAAGATGCCGATCGTCGTGACGCCCACGATGCTTAAGACCGGTGCCGTGATCACGGGTGACCAGGATAATGTATCTATGCAGTGCACCACGAGTGTGGCTTGGAACATCTCACAATATGCCCGCGAAGCATCCACCCGATACGTCGTGCTTTCCGCCAAGGGATCCACGTCGAGCATCGTGATGTACCGGCCGCTAGACGACTGGTTATCAAGCACGAAGTGCCCCGTGTGGTTGATCGACAAGCCCTGGGCAATGATGCTGCCCGCCAGCACCCCCGTATCTTCCGTGGCATTGTCGGGGTTCACAATGACCAGCTGCATTATGACTGCAAAGGGTTCCCGCCGTGTCGTGATGATCGAGATGGGATTTCCCGATGGTCTGGTGGCCAGCACGCCGTTGATGGTTATCGGGATGGTCATAGCCGGGTATAGTGATGCTGCCGGCATAGACACCGAAATGCTAGCGGGGCCAAGCGCGTCCTCCGCAAGTGGCATCGTGATGGGAACCGGGGTCATGCTTGCACTGCAATTGGTACCCGCGGGTAATATGATATACGTGTACGACCATGACGGTTCGGTATCATAGAAATAATTCACGAGCTCGGCGCGCATCGTGATCGTAGTTCCTGATATGACCTGGATATTGGTTCCCGATTTGAGGATGTGGTCGAGGGTGACACGCAACCCCTTGAACCGTGACAAGATGCGGAACGCCTTCATGGTCTCGTCGAAACTCGGCAGGCCCAAGCGGCTGAACCACGCGCTCCCGGCGATGCGGAACCGCGCCAGCTCCCCGATAATGCTAATAATAGTCGCTTGCGGGATGGTCTGGTTTAATATCGATAAGATGGTCAATGCGTTATCTATGTCTGTCACCGTGTGCCGGGATTCAGTCAATGCTAATCCTGACAGCTTCGGGATTGAGATAATTGCCGATATCATGGTATGCGTGAATCCGTACGTCGTGTTCAATATCTCCAAGGCTAATCTCGTGTCCCGCAGCTTGGCATTGTCGAAACCTGCTGGTGATTGGAAACTTGCTGGGTCTTCCCTCTCAAACCAGGATAGTTCCGATGATTCACGATAAGATGCTGCAAGCTGGGTGTAGAGCAGAGGCAAATCGAGAAGCGTCTCTATGGTGAACATTGTTCCATTGCCGTAGGTCGACAAGGTACGAATTGTTTTCACCATCGCCAGCGTGCTCTCCAGGCTCGCGGCACGGGGAAATAAACCAGGAGTGGTTGAAAGCCATGACTTGCACATGGGCGTAGCGAGGCACAAGCCTTGAATCCCGGAAATCGAGTCTTTTAGCTGTATCCCCCGTAGCTGCGCGAGGATGTCATTGAGCGCGACCATCGTGTACGGCATTGCCAACGCGTCCTTGAGGGCGATGCAGTGTTCGAGGAACACGACCCCTGATAACGTGAGTGTCCGGAATCCTCCCGCGTCGCTATAGGACATCGTGTGTTGGTTGTGCCTGGAGAGAGGATATGGACTGCCCGTGTCCGTGGCGTTGACCATGGCCGTAGCCGCGGCTTCCGCCGCCGGGTCGAGCGAGTGCCCGATCCGAGCGACATCGACCGCGTTGCGGCACGCATCCAGCGGTGGCTGGTACGAGGGATAGGGAGCGTAAGCCATCAATCCCGGGCTCGATAAAGCTGATGCTTGGAACAAGGCCTTGAGGTTATTGATGTTGATTGTGCCGAGGTGATCCCGCCCGACGAGCCGGACGAGCGTCGATATAACCTGGGCGTAATGTCCGGCAGGCGTAACCGCGTCGCCATCCTCCACCGCCCAACCGCCGGTCCCGACCTGCAATCTCGAATATCGTTCGATTATCAATGGCACTTCCCCCACACCGAAATATGGGGGATTCCCGATGATCGAGAAAATCGCCAAGGCGTCCGCCGTCGCGAGCGTGGTCTTTGCTATGGTGCCGCCGTTGTGCGTGAAATAATGGCCCGAGGAGTTGTAAAACCTAATGATAGCCATTCCCAAGGCTGTGGTGTTGATGGTTCCTATCTTACCGATGATGGACAGCGCCTCGACTGCAAGCCTCGTTAGCGGGATGGTGCTGCTTATGTACTCTGGTGCTGGTGAAAGCAAGACCGGAGCGGATCCCTTGAAGAGTCCGTTCGTGTCGAGCATTGATGCAATATACTGGGCCGTCTTGGTGGCATCGACGTGGTGAAGCTCGTTCATGAGCGATAATGCCTTAATGCCCCAGTACACGTCGAGCAGCGTGGGCGCGCATGACCCCGGTACGCCCTTGAAGGTACCTACCGTGCTGTCATAGCAAGATAAGATATAAGAGCGGATCGACTCATTCACTGCTTGAGGAACGGGTTGCCGCAGCAAGCGAAAAGCGTCGAGGCTGATCGCGGTCGCCACGAGTGGTGAATATCGGTTTGTGGTAAGGCAAACATCCTTATCGACAAGCGTCGTCCAGTTCTTCAATGGTATGGGCAAGATCGACCAACAACAACTCGATTGCGCGCTGAAAGGTTTACTTTCGGGTTCGCAAGGAAAGAAGAAAGGTGGTAAGCAATGCTTGATGACCTCATGCATCTCGTTCCTCGCCGTCATAGCCACGTGGACATTGATGGCTTCCTACCTTGGCACGAGAGGTATCGAAAATACCGTTCAACCGGCAACAATTCTGAACGCGGTTGAATATTTCGGGGCATTCACGTTGCTCATCGTAGCTTTAACCCTTTATGGCCAATTTGTCCCGAGAATGCATATCCTTAACAAGACCTTCAAGTTCCAAGGGCGGATCGTCCCGTACTCGGCACGGCCTTATCACTTGCTGCGTGCCGCGAAGTGCTTGCTGTTCATCGGTCTTGAATTGCTCGGCCATGCCGTTTCATTCACGCTGTCGTTAGACTTCGATACCGGCCTAACAGGCACCGCCGCGATAACCTTTCTCTACGTGCTCAAGGACCGTGAAAAGGTCATCGAACAGTTCAAGATATGGCTCGACCATGTCCTGACCATCGGAGCTGACCCGGGCAACGCCACGCTGTTTGACCTGGGGAAAGAAGAACAAGCACATCCGGCGAACAATTGCCGGTGGGGATTGTACATCGGGAGGATCGTGGTGACCAAGCCGCCTCTCACGGTTACCGGCACACCGGCTGCTACGGAGGAATCGTTCCTCGCAAACTGGAACGGGAAGAAGCACTCCCGATGGGGTCTGGCCATGACCAACGACGATTGCCTGAAGATGGTGTTCTTCACGGCTGCGCTGTCCGAGCAGCGGGCGAGGATCGAAGCAGACACAATGCTCCGTGGCTTGAGCACGCGGTTTCCAGGCATCACTGGACAGGTTTCTGTTCATCTTGCAGGAACCGCGTTTTGGCGCAAGACCATGCACGTCTACGAGATCGTTCTCCCAAAGTCTCCGTTCCGCGGGAAACTTGGCATCATCAAACAATTTGCACAAGTATGCTACGCCTTTCCAAAGCGAGAATTCGAGCTCTACATCCATTGGACCCAGCTTGGCGACGCGAGGGCAGCGAGGGTGAAGGAACGGCTCATGGAACGTCAAGAATTCGACGAGGTCCAGATCGACCAGCACCGGGCCTTGTGGCACGACGACCTGTTCAAGGTCAAGATGTACCTGATTTCGCGCCGCGGGCTAGAAGGTAAGGGAAAATCGCCATCCATCTGGAAATTGCGGAAGATGTTGGCGAACATTGCACCAGAGATGCGCGACATGAGGATCAATCTCGCCGGTCCCGGCGCGTGGCGCACGATCTTGTGCTGCCACGTGCACGAGACGTACACGCCACGCGGGTTCCTCACGCCGAAGATGATCGATTTCACCATCCAGGCTGACTTCCCGGTGGCGCACCGCAAGGATGGGACAGCCTCGATCCCGCTCGGTTGGCTGCGGATGGACCGGCGAACAACGACGATGCAAAAATACTTGTCGTTGGACAATCTCGCCGCGCAGACGCTGGTTTCTGGCGGGACTGGCATGGGCAAGAGCCTATTCTTCTTTCCATTCTTCAACACGGCTCACGAGTTGCTGCGGGAGCGTGACGGGGCCAGCATTTACTTCTCGTTTGAAAAACGGGATCAAAACGATTTCTTGCACGCCGACGTGGTCTGCAAGTTCAGCGTGGATTGCCAAGCACGGCAGCGCCCCGAGTGCGACCGGTGCACCGATTACCGCGGCTGCGACCAGGGAAATCAGGTTTTAGAAGCGCCGCTCATCATGGAATTGCCCGGGGTTTCACCGGTGCCATCAATCCCGAACGCGTGCTCCGCTATCACGGCAAACCTCGGGTTGCCAGAATGGTACACCAAGCACGTCAAGACGGTCATGGAAAAGAGGTTCGAGAAACACCGGCACGTCCAGGAAGACCTCAAGCGGTTGCTGGTGGACCTGTTCTTGTGGCACTCGAAAAACCCGTACGGGCCGGAGGACCAGGCGACCGTCATGAACGCGCTGAAATCCCGTGCCAACGACTTCAACACCCCGTACACGTGCTGGCTCACGCGCACGCTCGACCGGGAACCGAATTTCATCCAGGCCATGCGGGACGGCAAGAAGGTCCTCGTCGATTTGAGCGAGTGCACGTCGTTCGAGACAAAGCACCTGCTGGTGCTGCTGATGCTGCTCGCGATCCGGAGCCGGCTGCCTAAAAGCGATAAACGCACTACGCTTGATTATTTCATCGTTCTGGACGAGGCACAAGAGTTCCTGGAGGATCCAGACAAGACAGGGAGGGCGCGGGAGGAGATCCTGCTGCGCATGATGACCGAGACCAACAAGATCATCGCCAAGATGCTCAGGACCGACCGGGGGCGAGGCTTGGGGTACGCGTTCATCACCCAGACGCTGTCGCCGCTATACGAGTCGATCTACCAGAACACCATGACGAAGATTTTCTTCAAGGTGACGCGGGAATGCGCCGAGAAGGTGACGCGCAAGAGCGAGGACATCGACCGCATCATGGAGCAAGGGCGGCGCGAGGCGTTCGTCCAGGACGGCATCGCGGGAGAACAATATTTCATCACGACGTACGATTACACGCCACCACCAGGGGGTCATGCGAACGCGGGGCCGATGCCGGCACCAGGGCTCCCCGTGAAGGAACGACCATTGGAGCAGAGGGATGCACGTGCGTAAATCACGGCTACAGAACGAGTTCACGGCGGAAGCGAAGGACATGGCTGACGCCATGGCGGACGAGATCAAGAAATTGATCCAGGACGTCGGCGTGAACGTCAGCGACGCTTATCTCCGGGACAGCATGGCATTGTTCGAGGATGACTGCGCAGGGGCAGGGGGACTGCAAGCCCCTGAACCAGGTAAAAAACAACCCGCCACGAAAAAAAGCCGGCCATCGGAACCGGCTGCCAAGGAGCCGACCAGGCAGAAAAACGACAAGGCGGTGGAACCAGCTCCCAAGGAGCCGGCTGCGACGAAGCGCAACAAGGCGGCGGAACCAGCGGCCAAGGAACCGGCTGCGGCTAAGAAAGGCATGACCAAGGAACCGGGCAAGGCGAAGGACGGCGAGGTGCCGGAGCCAAGCACCAAGGATCCCACCGCGGAAAAGAAGGACGGTGGTGCAGCGCCGGTTGCCAAGGAACCGGCAGTTAAGGAGCCAGCAGCAAAGAAGCGAACAGCTAGGGAACCAGGCAAAGCGCAGGAACCCAGGGTAAAGGAGCAGGCCTTGAAAAAGGACGGCAAGGCCGTGGAACGCCGCGCCAAGGATCCGGCCTCGGCGAGAAAAAGCATGGCCACGGAACCAGCAGCGAGGCAATCGACGCGGCGCCGGGGGTATCCTGGGACAACCACGGAAGTCAAGGGAGAGAAAACCCGAGAAACCACGTTAAAGCATGATGCGGTTGCGACGCGGGA
>JAUQYW010000294.1 GCA_030587525.1 Candidatus Sigynarchaeota archaeon
AGATGAGAAACTGCACCTTCCCGAGCCTTTCAAGTTCGACGATCGCGAGGTGGCCAGCGTTCGGCGTCACCTTGTCCCACGAGGTGCGCATCGATGGTGGCGGCAAGCCTTTGTCCCGCCGGGTCCAGACACCATCCGGTCCGCGATAATCCGGCAATCCCGACGCTGTCGACAGACCCGCACCAGTAAAGATGACCACGTGGTTCGCTTCAACGATCCATCGCGCCACGCGGTCGATGCATTGATCCAGTGCAAAATTCTCGGATGTCATTACTCGTTGGAAAGAAAAAATAAGGGTTAAAAGTTTTGGTACCCATCCGGAACATTTCATATACGGCGTTTCTTGTTCACGAGGAACACCGCGATGATGATGCCCACGGCTAGACTCGCCACGATGAATGAAGGATCCATGGGGATGCTTTCGGTTCCGATCGACAAGATCGAATAATTCTGGTGGATGCTTACGCCGTCGTATTGCCAATAGAGCAAGATACCCGTCGTCTTCTCCCACCAGCCATCGATGGTCACGCCAGATCCGGATCCCTGGCAACGGATAGCATTCCACGTATCCCCCGCAATATTATACGCGGGGTTCGTAGCAGTGACGAACCAAAGTACCGAGCCAACGTACATGGCGTCGCTCAAGGACAGGTTGGCTGCTACAAAGTACCACGGGCTATGAGATATGACGTGACTCACGTCGTACACGATATTGGTAGAGATGTTATTTTTCGTGTATGTCACGTTCGAGCCGCTAACGCTTTTCACGTGGATGGTGACGTTGACCGGACTGGCAGGCGTATCCGTGAACGAATAAGTGATGACTTGCCCTGCCTTCACGCCGGGAACATACGTTGCTACCGCGGAGATGCAAGGAATTGCCATTGCCGAGACGATGCACAACACCGCGAACGAAAAAATTAGAGCTTTTTTCATAAGGTCTTACCTTCTGTTCAGGTTGAGATTATATGTATTCAATTACAACGAAACGGATAGAATCGCACGGCATTTAAGGTTTCGCCATGGTGACATGCAGAACGCTCCATCCGTGCTTCGATCTTGATATTAAAGGAAAATGTGGGATAAAATATTAAGAAATCAACCTTTTTCTTCATGGTTTTTCAGTGTTTCTGGCACCGCTACTACGAATATCACGATGCAAATCACGAGCACGATCGCCTCGTAAATAAAAGCCACGGGGGCGCCATACACTTCATAGAGCCACCCGAAGAGAAGACTTTCCGGTATCGATAATAGTCCGACGGTAAAATAATAAATTCCGTACGTGATGCCCTTTTTCTTTTCCGACAAGTCAGAAACCATCGCTTTCGATGTCGGGTCCATGAAGCCGTTGTACAAGCCGAACAAGACGAAAGCAACCGGAACGAGTATCGGTATCAGCAAAGAACCATTAGTAAACGGCAACCCCATAACAATCGTCGCTGCCAGAAGCAGAATCAATCCGATGGTGATGATCTTTTTGCGACCTATCTTGTCAGAGACATTTCCGGCTTTGATGGACAGGATTGCGTAGACGATGTTATAGCCGGCGTAGAGCAACGTCACTATCATGAGATCGAGGAATTCCCCAGCGCGGGTGATGAGAAACCCGGAGTTCAGGCTTGCGAACTCGATCGACGCAAGCACCATGATGGGCTTGATCTTTGCCCAGTTCACGATCTCTTTTTTTGTTTCCGCTGGCTTTGCAATACCACTTTCCTCTTTTTTTTGTTTTACATCTTGCACGAAAAAGAGGAAAAGGATAGCGATTATTCCCGGAACGAGCGAAAAGATGATGATGAATTGCAATTGCATGGCCAATGTAAACATCGACACCGTGATGAGCAAGAGCAACGAGGCAAGCAATGGCCCGGCGATTGCGCCCATCGTGTCCATTGCACTGTAGATGCCAAATGCTTTTCCGGTTTTGGATTTTGAATGATACGCGACCAGCGCATCGCGCGGAGCCGCTCGAACGCCTTTACCAACCCGGTCGAGTATCTTCAAGAGGAAGACCGGTAACGTCGAAGGAAAGACACCCATCAATGGTTTCGCCACGATGTTTGATATCGAGTATCCCGCAATCACCAGCGACTTGCGTTGCTTCATGCGTTCGGATAGCCAGCCCGAAAGTCCTTTGATTATGTTTGAGACAGCGTCCGTCATCCCCAAGATGACGCCCAATATCGCAGGACCTTGCCCGAGCACGACGAGCACGTATTGGGGGAAAATCGCTTGTATCATTTCAGTCGAAGTATCGGTAAAGAAAGCGGCGAGGCCGATGAGAACCACCGTCATCGAAACGCCGAAGATCAACCGTGGTTTTGCCGTTGGTGACGACCCTTTGATTTCCGTATTATCAGTTCGTTTTTCATCGGATGAGGACAAATAGATTCACCTGGATTCCTCGAAATCGAGAAACGATTGAACCAAAACCTTGTTTTTGCACAATTTTAGCAACTTGATTGACAATTCACGTTTCAGCGAAAAATAGATGTGCTTGATCTCGTCTACACTTTTGCCGGGGTATTTCTCTTGCAAGACGAGATCCCGATTGCCAGGGCAGCCACCATTACGCATGCAACAATACGCGAGGTTTCCGAAACAGACCCGCTCGGCATCCCACCCGTGCTCCCGGGAAAAATCGTCCTTGATGCGCACGAATGCTGCTTTCGATAATCCGACATGATCGAGCAATGCATCTCGCTGGCACGAGTCAGCAAAAGTCAAAGCATGGCCCGGGTGGCAACAGAACGTTAATGATCTTGGATCACCGCCATAGCATGCGGGAACAGGAGCATCCGTCCAGCCGGGAACGTTCCGGAGCATGTCGGGGGCGACGATGGCCTCGATCGATGCCTTGGTTCGGCTATTGCTCATAAACGAGGTACAATTCATGATCGCGTGGAATTAAAAATTCTTAAAGTTGAGATAGAAACTTGAATCCAAGCAAGAGGAAACGAACATGCCATCTTTCACCGTGAACCCGCTCGACCTCATGGGCTATTGTTATCTCATGACATCGCAGCGTTGGACCGATCCGTGTTATCTATCATTGCTCAAGGAATATTGGGAAGCCAACATGAACCGACAGATCCCGGGACTCACGATCAAGGCTGGCATCCATCTCAAGCCGGATTATAACCAGTTGCTCGTTGACGTGTTCATCTTACTCGAATCCGTGCGAGGCGTGCTCACGCCGCACTTGTTCATGAACCGCGAACCATTGCCGACGCTTCCGGAAACTATGCTCGTCTCTGCAAGTCCTGAGGAGTGGTCGGATCCGCAAAAATTTGCCAAGATCAAATTCGGAAAGTACACATGTTCCTTGCCGGACCAACAAATACTCAAGATCATGCCGCTCGTGCTCATGATCATCATCCACACGGCGAAGCGCATGAACGATGGCTTCAAGGGCTCGCTGGTTCCCGATCGCACGGTGCTGGTCAACGAGCAGAGCCCGTGGTTTCCATATACATTTTGCCTGGCAGAACATCTAGCGCCGGGGAAAGTGCATCCGGACTTTAATCTTAGCAAGCCGGAAATTGCCAAGGACATCCTGGACAAGCCGATCAGCTCGGAAGACCCGGCCAAATGGGGAAGCAGCATCGAGCCCTTCTTGCAAGTATTTCTTGCAGAAATCAAAGCAAGCGGATTTTTCCCCCTCGACATGCCCTTCAACGACGTGCTGCGATACGCGACGGACATGGGAAAGTGCATTCTCGGGTCAACCGGGCTTCACAAGGATTATTTCGACAGCGTGAAAACGCTGGTTCGAGATGGCTTCATCGATCCTGCTTTGCCGGCACCGTACTTGACGCCGAAAGGCTTGTTCTTGCGTGATTTACTCTGGGAAGCGCGCCCGCTCAACATCAAGCTTTTTATCACGATACCTAGTTCACCAATAGGCGTTGGCGCGAGGATCAAGCTGGGAGACGTCTCGCAAATCGGGGGGAACGTCGCTCAACGATGATAAATGCTATTCAGAATCGCGAGTCTTAATTCTTGAATAGCCTCACAAAAGAAAAGAAGGAGATTATAAATCTATCGAGTGCATGTTTTTCATGGGATTGCCGCTGCGGTGCGCCGCTGTCGTTTTCGCACGGCGACCGTGGCCACGCCGACAATTGAAATGATCCCGAGATAGAGGGGGAACATCACTTCCACGAGCGTGTCGAATCCGGCATTCCTCTTCAACCGGTCCGCGATGATTTTTGCTTGGCGATAATTCGCGAGCATCCATCGCAAATCACCACGATCGAAGGATGCATCTGCTTCTATCAACTGTCTCACGATCGCGTCGTACATCGTCGCACCCGGTGAACTCCAAGGTCTACGGGGGTTAATTTCTTGTTCAAGTGTGTCAATTTCAGCGGCGATGTGATTGAGCTCGTCCTGGCGCATCAAGTGGATGGTTTCATTCCACCACGCGTCGATATCATCGAGGAAACTCGCGGAAGCCAGCGCAGGTACTGGAGGCAAAGCCTGGTTGCCGGCGGTATCGATGGTCTGGCCAGATATCAATCGGCTCGCATGCTCATCGGTAACAGCATCCAGTCGTCGTGCTTTTTCCGCTGCACGTGCCTGGAACGGGACAATCGCGACGCCGTTGGCGTCGATGACGCTCGAAACAAGCACCCGTGTCCCATTTACTCCGATTTGCAAGGACGGATCGGAAAGGCTCGTGGGAAACTCGACCCGGATGGCCGTCGTGTTCACGGATATGCTGATGACCATGCCCGCGAATTGTAAGTTCTTAGCTGAAAAGCCGTTCCACGTGCTCGGCAATGCGGGGTCGAGCACGAGCACGTGGCCCGCGGGAACGCCCGCGCTCGCGTTGGCCGGTTCCCACCTGGGAGCTGCGCCGAAGAAGCCGTAGATCAAGATCGTGGGAACCATACCCGATTCCGGGAACGGGTAATCGGTGCCCACGGAGCCGGAGCCTTCTTGCTGCGGGATCTCCCCCAGGTAGAGCGGGATTCCGCCACAAATATGATCCGGCAATGACCATCGGTCGAGGATCTCCCGTAGTCGTTGCTCGGCATTGTCGGCGCGCAAGAAAGCCACGCGTGCCATCAAGTCATGATAACTGGTGTAGACCGAGCATCCGCCGTTCTGGAGCTGCCCGTTGCCGCCGCACCATGGCCAAGGATTCGCAGTTCTATATCCAGCGTCCCCGTACTGGCCTTGCGCGACCCACCAGTCCTTCTCGACGGTCCGGTTGAGGATGTTTCGATTGTTGATGTCCGTGTTCGCGCGGGCAGCATAAATCCAGCGCGTGAACGTGTCCTTGATGCCGCTGCCGGTTGGTTCGTTTTCCATCCAATCGTACATGCGGTGGACTTGCGTGTCGTTGACCAGCGGGTTGTTGAATTCCAACCCGCAATACGCGGCTTGCTGGTTGATGAAGGTGTACCCGTAGTCATGGCGCTCGCCCCATGCGTCGATGCAACCGATAAACCGGCCGAATATGTCATCCCAGAACATGTCCGAATAGGCTTGCTTGAGCTTGGCAGCCTTCTGGAGGTACCAGGTCATACCCGATGAATTGCCCCATGCTTGCTCGAAATCAGCGAGGGCGAGGAGTGCCGAGTAGGCGATGGCATTGACATAGCTATCCAGCCAGCCGAACGGCTGGATGTCCCAGTAATTGTTCCCGATAGCACCGCTCGCGCCGTGGTGGCCTTCCCAGTCGCAAAGTAGCAAGCCTTCCGCCGCGCGAGGAATCGGGATGGCGCCTGGTGCGCTTGCGATGCCTGCCACGCGGCTTTGATTCTCCACGTCATCACTGCCCAATAGCATATCGAGGAAAAACGAGGTTACCTTCTGGAGTCGTGGTTTCACCACCGAAAGCCAAGTATCATTTCCAGTCCACTGCCACACGCGCCAAATCGCCGAGATGAAATATGAATTCGTCGTCGAATGCCGCGTGTCATAGATATTCGCGTTGTTCATGTCGCTGTCGTTGTCGGGGAACGGCCACCCGTCGAGCCAATTCCACGACGAAACGTGGCCCACGGGGCTGATGGGAATGTGATTTTCGATGTTGTCCATGGTCTCGGCGAGGAACCGAGGCGTGTTCCATGCGTACTCGGTGCTCGACCAGTCAACCCAGGTTCCATCCATGCCCGCACCGTACGTGTAAACACGTTCCCAAAAGAACCGGGTGAGCGCCTTGCCATAATCCATGTTTACCTGGCCGATGGTCGTGTTCGTGTCGATGGAGAACCGCGGGTAATCATCGGGCCCGTTCTCGTACCAGCTACGACCGGGATGCACTGTTATCGTATACTCGCGATCGATTATCGTCGCGATTGGTAAGTTCCAGTTTCCATTGCCGACCTGACGGTCATACGGCCACGTTGATATGCCAAGGTACCCGCTTTCGTTGATGAATAGATGTGCCGCGTCCGAATCGGGAACATCGAGCTCGATCGCGGACCGGGTGATGTCCGTACCTTGATACCAGTATTCCGTGCTACCTGATGTCCATATATAGTGGAATGGCCGCCGCTTCATCTGGTGCATGGTCATACAGTGCCGGCCGAGTCCGTTCTCGTAGGACCAGACCATGTCAACGATGTCCGGCGACCAGCCCGCGATCGTCTCGTTGAAGATCCAGAGCCAGCCATTTCGTTGCGCGGTGAAAGCAGATAGCGTCTTGAACGAGTAGTCCATCGTTATCTCGGACCCGTTGAGCCACACGTCCAGCACGCTGTCGATTATACCGCCGAGCGTGACGTTCAGCCGGTACACGCCGTCCGTCGTGTTGCCGCCGGGTACGATCGATGTCACGTTTTCCCACGTGCCGGGTTGCTGCGGCTGGAGGACTGACTCGTCGGTCGAGTACCACCGGTAGCCCGACCCGGCGTGCAGCCAGCCCGCGCCGTAATCGCCCGATCCATCGCCATCCAGGCGCATCGCGGAAATGTATTGCCCCGAAAATTGCAGCTGGCAATAATCATTCGTGATCGCCAGATTGCTACCCGAGATTTGCGCGCTGACCGGGTTCGCAAACGGGATTTGGAATGCTGAATCGCTGGCAAGTGGAGTTGCATAGGAAATCGGCCTATCACCAAGAAAAAAATGCCATGCCGTCCCGGAACATGCTCTCGTATCCACGATCTTGAAGGTCTGCATTGGATCGATGCTCGATGCAATCGGAGATGCATCGGAAGGGACGATGTCGCTAATAAGAGCTATACCCACGCACGCGATGAAAAACGCAAGATTCATAGTTTTTCGCAGTAACTTTGTATTCAATCTTGCCATGTATCTGCTATCCGCAAGTAGTCTATTAAAAACGATCTTGAAAATCAGAAGGAATATTAATGGAAACTCGATGATATTTCGGGCCTGGATGCCATTCGCTTCAAATAGCCAAGCTATCGACGAGATCGACCAGGTCCTTGATCACGATCTTCGAATTCGACGCCTTGATCGCGTCGCCGAGGTTCCGTTCGCAGAATGGACATGCCGTTACTATGATCGTTGCATTTGTTTTTTCTGCTTCGGCGATGCGCTTTTTTGCCGTCTCCAGCGCGAAGTCCTTGAACGCGGATTTCACGCCTGCTCCTGCACCGCAACACCACGCATTTTCGCGGTTGCGCGGCATCTCCACGAGCTCGATCCCGGGCAGTTTTTTCAGAACCTGGCGCGGCGCCTCGTACACGCCACCGTGCCGCCCGAGATGGCAAGGATCGTGATACGTGACCTTGAGCTTGGCTTCCGGAGTCTTGAACTTGAGCTTCTTGATGTTGTCGCGGATGAATTCCGACACGTGCTGCACCTTGAATGACAGCTTCAGGCCGAATTTCTTCTCGTACTGGGTCGCCCACGTACGAAAACAACCAGCGCACGATGCAACGACGATCTTGGCCCCGGCATTCTTGATCGATTCAATATTATTCTCAGCAAGCGACCGAGCGGCATCGACTTGCCCCGTCGTGATGAGAGGCGAGCCACAACACGACTCGTCCTTCAAGATGGCAAAGTCGGTATTCATTTTCTCGAGGACGGAGATCGTATGCTTCACGAGGTCCTTCTCACGGTATGCGGCTGTGCAGCCCATGAAAAACACGACGGGAGCCTTGTCCTTGATGTGTTTCTGGATGTATTCTTCAGCGAACCGGTTTTTCCGCGGTTCACCATAGGGATTGCCTTCTTTCTCGATGTTTTCCTTGAACACCTTGTGGGCCGGCATCGGCCCGAAGCCCTCGTCGACGGCTTCTGCCCTGAGTGCCTCGAAAATCTCAACGAGATGGTCCCCCACGTCTTGCTGGCATTGTTGCTCGCAATTACCGCATAAGATACATGAATAGATCTTCTCGGCGACGGAATCGCTCATCTCATAGTCCCCCTCGACGAGGGCACGCGCTATGAGATTTTTACCGCTGG
>JAUQYW010000307.1 GCA_030587525.1 Candidatus Sigynarchaeota archaeon
GCCCGCGCGGCCATCTCGATCGAGGGCGGGGCCTGAAGGGTCGGCTTTATATGGGTATATTTGCATGCATATTACCACTGAGCTAAGGTGAAGGCCTTGGCAGCAAACGAGTTCACCCTGGAGCGCGGCGTCGTCAAGTCCACGCGGAAGCCCGCGAAGATGGGCACCGATTACATTTTCTGGATTCCACGCGCATGGTCAATCGCTAACCATAAGCGCCTAGCGAGTGACGCTCGACCTTATTTGTAGTTTATATAGACAGATTATCGCGCCCTAATTCTCCGCATCGAAGGTAGTAACTTGAGGCAGGATCGTGTATAGCAATCCATCTTTGACGAGCACGTTCCGCTGCACGAGCAGGTCCAGGACCTCGATCAACCTGTCGATGTAGGGCGCTTTATCGGCAATACCAAGGTCGCGCATAATTCTCTTGACATCGATTACCGTGCCCTTGCCACTATCTTTCTTGATTTCAGCATAAATTCCTTGCAAGTATTTCACGACATTTTTGGTGAATCGCTGCTTGGTAGCTGCTTCCCTCCTCTCGACATCGCGTCGCTGGTGGTCAGCTTGGCGGACCTCGTTCTTGTCGCCACTGCCGTTACCCGCCGTGGATATCTCGGGTGGAAGCATCGCGTATCGCTCGTCTTGGCATCGGACGCGATCCTGGATGGCGAGCTCGTGAAGGAATCCCTTGATTGCAGGCTCGTTCTTGGCGTTGATATGCATCGCTTTAGCGATGTCTTGTGCGGTGATCACGAACACGCCTTTTGCCTCGAATCGATCAAGGCATTGGCTCACGGCGTCTCGATCTAACAAGACCCCTTCCTCGGTGCGGATAAAGCGGTTTTCCTCCGTGGTTCCTGCCTGCACCATTTCAGTCCGTCGAGTGAACTCGTCCATTGCTGGGATGGCAGCATATATCCGCAAGGCCTCCTCCCGGCCTGTCGGAAGTTGTGTCGACCGAGGTACATCTCGCCGTCTCAGTCTTCGTCGGACGTCATCACTCACGTTCTCCATGTATGGAGCGTGAGGCTCGCTCCGCTTCTTTTTGGATTGATGGTCGCTCATTTTATTGTTGCATCGGTTTTTTCTTTGTTAGACGGTACCTTGGGTTCCGACGATTCCTTGGGTTGTTCTATTTTCTTCGGCTCCATCTCGATCGCTCGTGCCGTGATGGTCCCCGCAAAATTGGCGATCTTCACGTCAATATCTGGTTCAAGGGGGCCTGGAGGTTCTACCACGTGAGCGTGGAGTACAGGCTCGATGATTCGGTCGTGTAATTTCAAGTTGCTATAATATTTTTCCATCCAGACCTCGGTATCGTTGCAGAATTCTTTCCACGCATGCGTGTAATAAATTGCCAAGTATCCCTTCCACTTTGATGCTTGCTTGTCGAACTTGTTAACCCATTTCTGAACTGACGGATCCCATTCTCGCATGAGCTCTTTCATCTCTTTGGAGTGAATTGGGCCCCCGGCAATGACGATACCCGGATTTTCACGTAATATCGATTTGGGATCTTTAACCCGCATGTCCTTAACTTTAACAACCAATTTCTCGAATTGCGAGGAATTCTTGGCCGATTCAAGCGCGGCCTTTAATTTTTCAGCTATGAGCTTGTTGTTTTGGGTAAGTGTTCTGTATAATATCCAAATTAACATCGAATAACACCTCGTTTGATGACATGTAAACGATCTGACTAATAATACCGTTTTTTCTGAAACACGATCAACTGGTACACCTTGTAGGGAATATACCTGCCAGGCAAGAATTCCTTCGCATCGTGACCGCCCCGCGTCACCCACGCGCTCGCGAGGGCCGGAATCGCTTTCCAAACCGGCAACACGAACTCTGGCAGCTGGAACCGCCGGTCGATTGCCATGTCGATGTTCATGACCGTCGGGCGCTCATCGCTGCGCTTCATGACGATCCAGCCGATCACGCTACCAGATGCCACGTGCAAGCTGATCATACCCAGGCGAACCCGTGCACCATAAAGAACATCGAAAAATGACCGGCCATCGATTTCCCCGGACATGTATTTGGCAATCATGTCTTGAGAAACATGAAGCGGGAGAATCTCCTCAGCATCGCTGAGCAAGATTAGATTATTCACGACAAGTTTAGCAGCGGCCTCGCTGGACCGGTCGAGCAATCGCACGTAGATATATCGCCCAGGTCTCGACGTGGCAACATACTTGCGATGGCACCGGATTCGTGCTTCCCGCTTGGATCGCACGTTCGGATTACTCGGCGTGAGGACCTTCTTAGCAAGCATAGTGCATGCTGGGCACCAAGCACCACCGAGGATGTTCGTACCCCGCTGGAGCCATTCGTGTCCCTTATTGCAACGCCACCGGATCGCCACGTGGAGGTTCGTGAATCGCGTCGCGAGGCATTCCCCGCCGTGTTGTTTTGCAATGCGCTGCAAAGTATCGAGAGCCCGGGAATCACTTTCAATCGAAGCAAGTTCGTGTCTACCACACGTCGGGCACCAATTTCCCAAATATACGCTCCGGAAGGTGGCTTTCCACTCGTGTCCTAAATTGCACCGCCACGACAAGCTCGTCGCGCGAGAGCGCCATTCGCTCGTTATGCACGTCCCGCCTCGGATGGCAGCGAGGTCCCGCGCGTCAGCAAGGGTTAACGGCTTTCGCCCGCCGCGTTTTTTTCCCCGCCTCGCCACCATCGAACAAATCCAGCACCAGGTGCCAAGCATGATAGCTCCCGGTGATGTGATCCATTTATGTCCTTCGGCACATCGCCATTGCATTGCCCTAGGATCATACGACCCGGACAAGCACGCGCCGCCTCGCTCGGCAGCTATACTTTGCATCTCCGCGAGTGTGTGACGCGGTCTCGGTTTGCGCTGGGCACAAGCAGGACACCACGACCCATTTATCACGTTCCACGCGTTTGCCGACCAAGCATGTCCCCTGGCGCAAAGCCATTCGAGGGACGAGTGGGCATTTATGTATGACCAGCTCAAGCATTCCCCCCCTCGCTCTGCGGCGATCGCATGCATCAATGCAATATTCATATGGCTGCGCTTGCGTGCCACGGCACAGTCCGGGCACCACGACTCGTGATACACGACGTTCACGGGTCGGGCTCTCCAGGAATGTCCCGCTGAGCAGCGCCATGTCAATGGCTCGTCTCTTCCGCTCCACGTCGTGGACAAGCATTCCCCGCCCCTTTGGGCAGCGAGGATCTGGCAGGTTTGAATCGTTAATCGCGTATGATCGTATTATGACTACATTTTTAATAAAGTTTCTAGTCAAGAGCACCTAATTTACATTCGTATATTAGCACCAGATTTACATTCGTGAATTAGAAATTATAATGAAGTCTATCAAGGAAATTAGAATAAATGGCCAATCTTATGTCGTGTCCTTGTAACTCATCTTCCTTGATGCGTGAAAAATGACTTTATTTTGGAACTACGGAAAAAAAACTTATATATACACCTACGGGAGAAATAAACTACGCGTTTGATGAAATTCGAAACCAGGATTTCCCTTTAAAAAAGATGGATCATAGGAGTTTTTAACAATCAGTCCGATTCGGTAATTGCGAGTATGCCCGATAAACAATTTGTCGCATTGCTACCCCCTGCGGGGGGAGCCGACGGCATAGATCAATTCCACGCCGCGCGTGATCGAATATATCAGCGGGCGATTGCAGTAGAAAAATTGATCAATCGCATCAACCTTGATAAACCACTCACTGCGGCTCGCCTGGACCGTGAAAAATTCCATCATTTGACCGAGCATATACGCGGATTGAACGGGGAATGGCAAAGATTAGTTGCCGAGAAAATATCCGCTGCTCAAGCCGCCAGGGCTAATTTCCTGGCGGATGTCAACAGAAAATGTATCGACGCCAAATCTACGGCCGTGAGAGCCGCGTCGCAGAGGATTGCCGATGCGCTGCAGGCACGATTGGATTTTTTGCGCGATGTAAACCAGCGCGTGTGTCGTGAATTAGAAATACGTCGATCATTTATCAGAACGAAAGTCTCTGCCGCGATCGAATCTGAAAAGGCTCGTAACGGCGCCATCATAGAGGCAATTAAAAAACAAGAAGCGGCCATCGATGACGTTCTCAAGACCATTAGGTTCTATGCTAGTTACGTCGAGAGCGAGCACCAATTGGTTATACAATCAGCGCTCGCCAAAATCAAAGAAATCGTTGCTGCAAACCTTGCTCGTGATAAGCATCGCCGTGAGGTGCTGCGATGCCTCGTTAATTCCGCGTTGAAGACCGAAACCGAGCGACGGCTTGCTTGGCAAAAAAAACTCCAATGCGTAATCGATGATCAGCACGACAAGAGGGAAAATCTCAAGAACCTCGTGAGGAATGCCGTGGATGCCGAGAAGGCGCGCAAGAAGGAGCTTATCCAGCGCGTCGTTGCCCGTGTCACTGCAATCGAGCATGACAAGAGGGAAAATCTCAAGAGCCTCGTGAGGAATGCCGTGGATGCCGAGAAGGCGCGCAAGAAGGAGCTTATCCAGCGCGTTAATTCTGGCATCGCGGGCGTACGAGCGAAACAAGCTGAACTCCTCGAAAAAATCAACGAGCTACAAAAAAAACGACTCCAACAAAACCAAGATCTATGCGAGGCCGTGCGTCGAGTTGTAAAATCCCCCTATCGATATTACAGCGGCACAGGAACTACGCTACACCGTGCCCTCGTGGAGATTTTTCTCGAGCGCGATGCAGCTTGCAATACCAGAACCCCGATCTCCGAATTATTCGATCGGTTGCACGAGATCCATCCCGAGATCACGCGGCGAGTATTTTACAATTGCATAGATGATTTCAAATTCACCGGTCGAGTTGAAATATACCAGGCGGACGATGGAGAAATACGCGATTCGACACGTCTTGATTCCCAACAACCCACGATGTTCCAAGCAGCAATCCTGGCGTCCGCGGCGAGTCACGCGTCGAAATGTGGGTCATTCAGTGAGTTCCACGCGGCGTTCGAGCAACGGTCAAAGCGATCCGTCAACCGCACGTCGGTGTCGGTCGCGATCCACCAGCTCCAGGGAATGGGCCTGCTCTCGGTTCCGTGGAAAATCGACAATGGGACAATTGCCCAGCAACAAGAAGCATTGCGCCGGAAGCGCCGCAATTACGAACTGAAAAACCACTTGACGTCCCGGCAGCGCCGTGCCCTCACAATTGGCTGCATTGCCTTGTGTTTCATATTCAGCGTGCAGCTTGTCCAAAACCTGGACTCCTATTTTCAGATGGATCCTGCAACGTATGCGATAAGCAATGTCACCACGTCGGCGACTAGCACCTACCGCATGGGTGACAATTACACGATCTCTTTCACCTCCGCATCGCGCGAAGGAACAGGGTGGTTGATCTATTTTGATGCCAGAAACAAGGAATTTTATCGCCAACCTGTCATCATAAATGAAGGAGAAAATCGGATCACCACGAACTTGGCAAGTGATAACGGGTTCAAGGTTGGCCACACGAAGCTAAAGGTCTACGTTACGTATCTTTTTATGGGATTCATATTACGCACCAACCTCGTATGTAACGAGGTCTTCACGATAATAAAAGAAATTACGGCAATTGATCTCGATTGCGCCATTTCTGTCGAAGATCCGGACGACCCGATGAAGATATCTTATTCCGCGATCTTGCGGGACGATGAGCAGCTCCCGGTCGAGGGCAAGCCTGTCGAGATATCCTGGTTCAATGTCGCCGTGCACGATTTCGTGGCTATCGCATCGGTCACGACGAACGGCACCGGCGGTTTTTCATATGTTGAACACCGCAGCGTTATATCCCCTTA
This sequence comes from Candidatus Sigynarchaeota archaeon, assembly GCA_030587525.1. GTDB lineage: Archaea > Asgardarchaeota > Lokiarchaeia > Sigyniarchaeales > Sigyniarchaeaceae > Sigyniarchaeum > Sigyniarchaeum tengchongense. The sequence goes on from JAUQYW010000307.1 coordinate 5,819, forward strand.
TCCTTTCCTGGCCCGTGCCCGGTTCCTCGGCGACGCGGATTATCTCAATTGCACGGCCGACGATTCCGTGTCTATTGACCAGGTGTATAAATCCTGGCAGATGGCGGGGCCGTCTGACGAGAGCGATTATATCTATTCAGGGTTCGAACCTGCGCCGGTCGACCACATCGCGACCAACCAGACCCATTTCGTGGCCGCGTATGATTGGGGCACCACGGGGAACCAGACGAAGGATTTCGGCGAATGGAAGGTCAACGTGATGCAAGGCTCGGCCTTCTCTGGCATCAGCAACGTGTCGCTGTATGTCGGCGGTTTTTCCATGGGCGAGACTGTCAGCTTCGTCATGAAAAGCCAATGGTTGTATTTCCAAGGGAAGAACGCCACGTCCGCGTCGATCTCGGTCCGGTTCCGGTCGTTGTGGGAGAAACACGGTTCGTACTGGGACACGAAGCGGGGGAACGAGTCCATTTACACGGTCTTCATTTCCGTGTTCGACACGGACGACATGATGATTTATTATGAAGAAATAGCCAGATCGGACGCCATTCCGTGGACGACCACGTGCGTCAATTTAACCGCGTTTTTCCAGGACCCGATGAGGTTTCGCATCGGAATAGGCGGGGTCATCAAAACCATGGGCACGACCATCACGGCCGATTTATGGGACGAGCAAATGTTGCTATTTGACTCGCTCCGATGTGAGGTTTTCCACGGGCCTGTATTTGTTGCTAGCAGTGCAATGAATGCATGGCAAGGCTACGACGCATACATCACCAGCGCGGAAGCAACGAATGATTCCTTGTTTTCCGCGAGCAAGGATGCGACGCTAACGAACATGCCTGCACGGTACTCGTCGGTACCCGATGCGCTACACGGCACGATCTACACGCCGTTCGGGCAAGGTAGCAGCAGCAATATTGGATTGCTCACTGATTTTCATTTCCAGTCGGACTGGCGCAAGCCAGGCTTGCAAACGTGGGGACTGGGTAATGGAACGAGCGCACAAGATGGATTTGACTACGGGAGTTCCACTGGCTCGAATTACTTGAATGCGTCGAGCACCATGGTTAACGGTGCCGAGGCGAATTGGAAGGTGGAATGGTCGGGTGGGGTCCAGCATTCGTGGGCAGAACTCGTCTTAAAAAGTAACATTGCGACGAAATTCCACGCTTGGGTAGGTCTCGGTACCGAGTTCCAGATTCCGGCCGCGCCTGGCAAGGCATTCAGCGACGCCCGAATCAGGATCAGCCTGGACATGATAGTCTGTGATGGATTGTTGAAATTTCCGAAAGAAAATTACAATATCACCGTTCTCGTTCAAGGAGCCGATGGTCTACATGTGATCTATAAGAACACAAGCGCGTATCTCGTCCAAGGCCACCACGATCTCGACATCGATGCGACGCCGTTCATCACGAATTGCTCGGCCCCGTATTACTTGATGGTCATCCTGGAAGGGAGTTGGTCCCTTTACAAGCGGGTCAAGGCCCAGGTCGAGAGCATCGAGGTTCTCGCAACGTTTACCGAGTCCGGCTCATTTATCGGCGTTGCTGCCACTGCCAGCAAGGGTGTATCGTCGTACTCGACGAGCCCGCGTGCCATTGGCGATTGGGAGTATGCTATCACGTCATATAACCTGACAGAGATGCCTGTAGCTGTTCAGTTCCTCGGCAGCGGTAGCATCAGCAGGATCATGCGCGGGGGAGCCGCTGACACGGGAATCCACACGCGCATCGACATCGTGGTGGAATCATCGACCGGGTCTTGCATATCATATCCGGTCCACAGTGGATGGACGGAAGCGTCGTCCTCGGCGCTCACGTTTAACTGGACGGTCCCGGCGATCAGTCTCGCCACCACGACCTCGTTCCATTACCGGTTCTCGGTCGACGTCCCACCGCACGGAACCGGTTTGGGCTCGGAGACCAGAGACATTTTTGCGGTCCGATTGACCGGCTTGCACCTCGTCGGCGTGAGCTCGGACAATAGCACGTGGACCCTTATCGACATGATGGAAAACGCGTCCGCCTGGTCATACTCGACATCGACCGCGGACGGGGAAATAACCCCTCAATTGACTGGTTCCGGCAGCGAGAACATCGCCATGCGCATTGCTGCGCTCGCGTCCACAGCGCCCGCAGCCGGGGAGAAGTTGTTCGCAGCGAAGCTGGTGAGCCCGGTCATGTACGCGAGCACCTTGCGGTCCAAAACCTTTTCTACGTTGGAATTGGAGTTCACACCATTCATAGATTCACCAGTCCCGGTACATTGGCTCGCGAGCGAATTCGCGCGGGTGCGGATAACCCTCGAAGTCCAGTGCGATTTTTACGGTGCGTTCTCCCCGCTGGCGAGCTTCCTCGTGGATGATTTTATCATTGACCTGACCAATTATAACACGACTCGTGAATGCCGCGTCGACATCTCGCAATTCATCGGTGTTCCAGTCCCAGGTTATGACGCATACATCAACAAGTTAAAGCTGGGTATCGGCATCACCATCGACCTCTCGAATGCGAGCACGCCCGGCGTGGCATGGGGGTGCCTCGCGAGGAACTTGATGATGGTCGTTTCTGATCTTCCTCCCGAGCCCCAATTCGTGAACCTTCCCTCCCCGATACACGGCGTGTTCCCGATCACGATCCAGAGCCAAGGAGACGAGGTAAAGCTCTACTTGGAATATGCGATCGACGGGAGTGCATTCTCGCTCTATAACCATACGCATACCCGCGTGAATCCAACGACGTGGCTCGTGTGGTTCGACACCCGAGCATTCAACGACACGGGCAACTTGTCGCTCCGCGTGTTCATGGAGGACGCGGTCGGCTTGAAGAATCATCCCGCGATTTACAGACAAGGCATTATCATCGACAACTCTGCACCGGTCATCACCGGCACGTCGTTGACCAGCAACACGGTGCTCCATAGGAACACGAACATTTCCTTGAGCACGCCGAGCATCGATGCCGCAAAAGCTATCTTCGAGTTCGTCCTTGAAAACTCGACTTGGACAGGAGGAAACGTGACCACGTACACGGACGACGATGGCGCTGACGGATTTTCCCATTATTTGATGATCTATGACCTTCTCGAGGGGACATACAAGGTACGGATGATATTGCTTGACAAAACATTCGACCCGGCACAATCAGATAGCATCGAAGTCCATAACGTTACCATTATCCACGTGTTCCCGGAGATCGTGGCACCCGTTTATGGAATAGTGACCAATGGTTACTTCCGTCTCGAAGCAAGGACAGGAACGTCGCTTGTCACCGCTGCTCGCGCTTATTATGGGATCACCGCTGACAAGACCATGGAAAACGTGAGCACCTGGGTGTGCATCGGTAATTCATCGTGTCCCGTGAATAACAGTTTCGCCTTCCAGCTTGAACCCTCGCATTTCGGCTCGATTGAAGCGTGGATATTCTTGCGCGTCGACTTCTCGATCGGTACGGTCCTCAACGATACCGCATACTTGCTCGTGTATGTCGATACCATCGTCCCTTCGATCACCTTGGGTTACACTCCGGGGAACGGCCCGGATCAAGATGGCCTCATCTCCTCGCCTATCGAGTTCACGGCAACCAGCACGACGCTTGCGCAGATCGCAACCCTCGATATGTATGCGATCAGCCCCGACATTCCTGCTCCTGTCACGATCCAGCGTGCCTTGCACCCGTCATTCCCTTGGACGTTCACATATATTCCCGACGTGGACGGGTGCTACCAGTTCTATGCCGTGGCGCGAGACGAGGCTGGGAACGTCGGCATTTCGAATTGGCTCAATGCAACGGTTGACCTCCGCCCCCTTTCCTTGCGATTCGTGGACCCGGTACTCAATCGCACGATATGGTACAACGATTCGTTGCCCACGGTTTCTGTCCCGATGATGCTCTATTCACCCGATTGCGACGTGAACGTGTCGAGTACCCGCTTGGAATACAAGTGGATTTACAGCAGTTCCTGGATGCCATTCAACGCATCGTGGTCATCGCTATCTCTGCACGAGATCGTGGCAGCATGGACCATGAACGTTTCACAGCTCAACATGTATCCGTTCTATCAATTCCGCGTCACGGCCGAGGATCGCCGCGGGACAGCTTCGGCTTCGACCGGGTTCCTCCTCGTGACAGTCAATGACACGACCGCTCCAAGCCTGGTGTCGTTCACGAACAATTTGCGGGGCGTGGCATGGGGTGATTTGATCGCCCTGGAGATAGAGGCCCCCGAGGCACTGTTTATCGAGGTGTGGAACAAGACGCCCGGGCTTTTGTACAACCCAACTGATGAGCATGGTCTCGTCACACGGCTGTTCGGGAATACCACGTTCCACGCGATCGTGAATTCATCGGCATTCCCGCGAGGCACGAGCATCCTGTACTTGCGAGCGGTCGATGCGGCACTGAACCAGAACATCACGACCGAGCGCTTGATCGTCCTCACGGATTGGTCCTGCAACGTGTCCGATGGAGCCTTCGTGCGGACGACCAATGGAACGCTTAACATCTCGCTGACCGTGCGGGAGACAGACCTGGACGGCATCGAGGTGTCGCTGTACCGGTATTCGGGAACAGCGTGGGCTCTAGACCAGATATCAACGACAATGACCAGGACGGGCGCGTGCACTGCATCCTTCGCTGGCCTGGATTCCGGCGAGTACCAGGTCCAAGCCCGGGTGCTGCTCGCTGCGAACCTCACGACCTTCCCGACAACATGGCAATCAACTTATATTCCTGCTATCCGCTTCACGGTCGATGATATCTCCCCTTCAAATGTCCTGTTAAATAATATCGTCAATTATACGCACGTCAGCGGAGGATCACTCGTGCTGAACGTCAGCGCGGTGGAAAACTCCGGAAACGTGTCATATTTCTTGCGAATCAACGGCACGGTTCAATCCTTGGAGGAATACGGCGCTGTAGGTGTTGACGGCACCATTACGTGGAACGGGGTCGGGTTCTTGCCCGATGGGCAGTACGAGATCCAGCTCATCGCGCAAGACCTGGCAGGGAACAATGGTACCGCGATCCAGACCCAGGTCATTCTCGTGGATAACAGCCCCCCGGTGCTCGATTCGGTGACCGCCATCCCGGAAATATCCCCCTCGGGCGTCATCATCACGAAAGACATGGTTGTTATCTCGTTCGCTAGCCACGATAGCCGTTCCCCCTTAATGCGAGCTTGGATGGAACTGAACGATAGCTCGATAACCCTCATCCCGTGGGTGCAAGCATGTGCCGGGTCGAGCATCAACGCGACGGCCATGCTCTTCCTCGGCTCATTGGGTCTCGTGCCCGGGGTCTATGACCTCCGGGTGTGCGTGCAAGGAACCGCGGGAATCAGAATCATCGAATACCAAGTAATGTATGATCCGGCACCCCCGGAGGCATGGTATTTGTCTCCCACGACTGGGAGCACTGCTATTGCAGAAAATTTGACTTTTGTTGTCCATTGCGAGGATATCTCGGGGATCGAGTCCGTCCTCTTCTATCGTGGGATGCCCGGGACTGGCGGCGTGTTGATCGGCCGTGGCTTGCCGTACAACGCATCGTACTCCACGTGGTACTATACCATGGTTGTCGACAGGTATATCGCGAGCAGTTACTATGCCGTGGTCACGGATATCCTGGGGAACACGAAAATGACATCGATCGACCAGGTCACGAGCATGCCACGGCTGCAATTGACCACGTCGATGCTCGATGGTTCAATCATCGGGAGTCCAGTAACCTTGAATGGCCAGGTGACGATCAACAGCAACGGTTTGGAGCCAGGCGACGAATTTCAAGTCGGCGTGTGGTACTCTGTGCCAGAGGATAGCTCGACGTGGGTTTACCTAACGTCCTCGGCTACGATTCAATACACGTCACCGTCGACCACCGAATCTTATTTCTACGAGCTAGATTTCGACACGGACTTGATCACCGGCGTATCCACGAGCCAATACGTGCCGACCCCCATCGGGATAGCGGGGTGGACCAGCGCCATGTATTCGAGCAATATAATGGGATTCGCTGCCAATTTCGACGGCGCGGGTGGCGCCGAGATCTTGTATATCCAGATCGGAAGCGACGCCGGAAGCGTCCTTTTGCAGGCATATGGCGTGAAACAAGGGAGTGGTGGGTGGGTCATCATGAACTCCCCCATCTTTAGCCTGGGTTCATTCTCCAATTTCAAGATCATCGACGCGGCAACGGGGGATGTGAGCGTTAGCGGCGGGAGAGATGGGAGATCGGAGCTTGTACTTCTCGACAACCAAGGATATGTACACGTGATAAGATTCACGACGGGCATCACCCTCGCGAGTCAATCGATGCAGGACCTCGGTTCATTCACCTCGGTCGATATTGACACAGCGACCGGCGACCTTGTCTTCGGTTGCATCACGGAATCTGGCCCGGGAATATGGCGATGGGAGCTTGGAGAGACGGCTTCCATTACCGGAAACAATTTCGTCCAGGTTTCCACAGATACGACAACCAGCATCACGTCACTCGATGTTGCTGATCTAGCCTTGACGGGGGCAAACCCACGCCATGTCACCGTGTTTGGGACCGAGGATTCCCTCGGCTACATCGATGCTAGCAATGCCATTCACATCATCGATACTGGCTTTAGCGTCGGCGATATCAAAATCGGGAACATCGACTCGGACGGGAAGAACGAGATCGTGCTGGCCGTCAATACCGAGGCTGGCAATTTCGTCATGATCAGTTATTCTTGGGTCGATAATGCGGGAATTCTCTCGTGGTCATCATCGATCATCAAGGACGCGGGCAAGTTGACCTCGTTCACGAGCATCGATATCGGTATCGGGTTACCAGAGAACCCCAATGATGATATCATCGTAGCTAATGGCGTTAATGGCGTGGTGAATTATCAATTAAAGAATAACGTGGTGGAGACGATGATCCCGGTGCAACCGGGGTCGTGGAAATCATATACCACGGAGACGACGGTCGACGGCCGATATGATGTTACGACGAAAGATATTGCACCATTCTCCTCGGTAAAGGGTTGCGACACGATCGAATTGGAAGCATTGACGACCAATGAGCGATATGGCATAGTTGCGATCAACGAGCTTAGCTTCGGTATAATTGCGGGCAACTTCCTCTTCGATTACATCGAGCTTTACAACTGGGGCACGGAAACCGTCGATCTCACGGGGGA